>JAUVYQ010000187.1 GCA_030603035.1 Phycisphaerae bacterium
GGAGCATACGGAGAAATCAACCCGAAATGGGATCCCATCCGGGCAGCCATGGGGCATACCAGGAGATTTGCGGCGGAATTCGCGGACCTCGCTGAGATGCTGCCTGATGAATCCATTGCGGACTCCGGTTACTGCCTGGCAGACGCGGGTCGGGAATACTTGGTCTATGACCCTTCAGGCGGCACCGTCGTTGTCAACTTAGCCGCTCTGCAAGGCACGGCTTCATACAAGTGGTTCAATCCGCAAACAGGGAAGACGGTAACTGGCGGTTCCATAAACGGTGGTAAGAACAGAACCTTCCGCGCACCATTCAGTGGGGACAGTGTTCTCCATATCAGGCTGATTACGCAGCAGAACGAGACGCATTGAAGGAAATGATCATATATCGGGGAATGTGACAACTTGCCTCATCGCAGTTGTTTTTTATGTGTTTTTATATGATAGCTTATTATAATATCATTATTTAAAAGAAGGTAACACCTCACCGAAGTGCCACAAAATAGTTTGACATTCTTCCAAAATGTTAAAATAGGCAACTTGCGCTTTGCGAGGGAGTGCATATAATGCTGCTATGAAGGTAAATGCAGCAAATACTATTATCGAAGTTGGTGGTATCAAAATCGGGCCGAGTTTGACTAAGCAGCAGGCTGAAAAGCTTTATGAACTCGGGCAGGAAGCTGTTGTTTTTGTGCTTACGACACAGGCGAAAATGATTGCTCAACAGATGGCAAACTCGGCTCAGTCGCCTGCTGCACCATCTTCCGCCAAACCTGTCTACAAGAAAGAGAACAAGTTAAAAAAGAAACGTGGTAAAAAGATCGGTGCTAAAAAAGGGCATGTGGGTTCTCGCCGTGCAAAGCCTGTTCACATTGATCGTCGCCAGGAACATAGCCTGAAAAGTTGTCCCCACTGTGGGAATGAAAATCTATCACAGCGGACCAAAGAACGCACCCGCATCATAATCGACATCCCTGAAGGTTTTAACGTTGAGACAGTTGAGCATACGATCCATCGCAGTTGGTGTCCTGAGTGCAAAAGAATAGTTGAGCCTAAAGTGCCGGAGGCACTGGAGAAGTGTACGTTTGGCAATCGCATCCTGGCATTCAGTTCCTGGCTGCACTATGGTCTGGGCTCGACACTTTCACAAATCGTTGAGACATTCAACTATCATTTACAAACACCGATCAGCGAAGGCGGTTTGGTCGAAATGTGGCATAGGCTGGCTAAGGTTTTAACACCATGGTATGAACAGCTTAAGAAGGATGCTTTAAGTTCTGCGGTACTGCATGGCGATGAGACCGGCTGGCGTGTTAATGGCAGGACTCATTGGCTGTGGTGTTTTGGTAATTCTGATGTTACCTATTATATGATAGACCGTTCTCGCGGCTCACCTGCGATCAATAAGTTTTTTCAGGAGTTTTTTGACGGTGTTCTGATCACGGATTTCTGGGCGGCATACAATGCTGTCTGCTGCGCTGATCGTCAGATGTGCCTGGTGCATTTGCTCGGCGAGTTGAAGAAGGTTGCGACGTATAAAGATTCAAGCGGAGATTGGGCGGCGTTTTCAAAAAAGCTCAAACGGCTGGTGCAGGATGCTGTCAGACTGTGGAAACGCCGGGAAGAATTTGACGAGGTGATATATGCTTCACGGCGAAAACGGATTGAGCTTCGCCTTAGAGAATTGATTGCGAGACAATGGGATAACAGTGAAGCTAAGCGTTTGCGCAAACGTCTTGATAAATATGAGGATTATTTGTTTACGTTTCTGGATAAGCCGTATGTCCCGTTCGATAACAATCATGCCGAACGTTCTATCAGACCGGCCGTAATCATGCGAAAGAACAGCTATACGAATCGTAGCGATAAGGGTGCTCGGACACAAAGCATCCTGATGAGTATCCTTCGAACGCTGAAACAGCGTAACGCCAACCCCATTTCGACAATAGCAGAAGCATTAAGAAAATACATTCAAACCGGAAACATCCCCCCGCTTCCTCCAAGAAACCATGGCACTTGAGTTAGATGTTACAAATTAATTATAATCCGTATTACTCGTCATAAAAGATTTGTACACTATGTGAAGCCAAAGTGTTCAACATAGTGTAAAGAGTGCCAAATAAGTACCCAAAAACCGCATAAAGCAAACTTATTCGTTTTTTTTTACACCTTGTAATATGGTGCGTTGGCCGTTTATAAAAAACAGGGCTACCGAATGGCAGCCCTGTTCATATTACTTGCGTTCTACAATTGAGGTGGGTCGAAGCCCACTGACATTCCTCACTTAGCCCAAGTTCCACAATAAGGGGTGTAAAAGGCGGTTTTTAGGCTCTCAGGGCAGAAAGTCTTCACTACATTTTTTTCAACTCTTTATTTGTCCGGGCAAATCAAGGCCTAAACGCGACAGCAAAATCGCTTGATGCTCGGTTGGTTTGCCAACGCAACGACGGCGAATATCTACGTTTTTGCGGGTCGGCAGCACAACATCTACCACGCTGATATTACTCAGCTCGTCAAAAATTCGCCGAGGCTCATCACCCAGACCTGCGGCTTTGGCCATCTGATGCAATGTTTTCCATAACACATAAGCCAGGAAGCAGACCAGGATATGAGCCAATACCCGATCGGTTTTCTGATGCCAAACCGGCCTGATTTTCAGGTCGCTTTTGTGAATACGAAACGCAGCTTCCGCTTCGGTCAACTGGATATATGCGTGCCATAAATCCTCTGCCGACCAATCAGTAACATTTGTACGCAGCAGATAGCAACCTTCATTAAGCGTTGTCCATGCTCTCCAGTTTTCCTTTTTCGACCAACTGACGGTCGTGCGTCCACCGGCTTGTTTTACTTCGACTTCAAACAGTCCGGCTGCCCGGCTGTTCTTGGCCATTATACTGCCAACTCTTCGGTCGATAGTTTCTTTCTTATATCTGCGTTTTTCACAACCAGCTTTGAGTTTTTCCAATGCTGTATCGATACGTTGTTCAAACCGTTCGTGCATTGCTTTTTCTTTCTCTCTGCGATCTTGGCTGCGACATAGAATGTATGTTTCTCGCTCATCGTCCGGCGACTGACATATTTTCACTTCAAGTCCTTGACGAATCTTCTGCCAATCATCCTGAAGCAATTGACACTCAAACTTTTTCAAAGTGCTTTTCGATGCACCAATAATATACTTACGATTACCCGATTGCATAAACTCAAGGTTTTCTTTACTCATCATGCCGCGGTCGCCGCACCATATACGGTCAGCTTTGCCGTAACAGGCTTCCATTTTCGTGACAATTTCCTGCCAGGTTTTGACATCGTTTTTATTGCCCTCGAAAACTTCATATCCCAAAGGCATGCCGCATTTGGAAACTACCAGACCAATGCAAACCTGTTTACAATCAGAACGCTTGTCGCGTGAATAACCTCGTTGCGCCATAGGATTACCCTGACACTGACCCTCAAAATATGTACTGGTAACATCGTACAGCAATAAATCATACTTCAAGCCGAAGATACTGCCGAGCCGGTTCTTTAAATGTTTCTCCAAAGCTTTTTTATGGGGTAGAAGTTTGTCCAATGTACGATACAACCGTTCATCATAAATCTTTTCTGACGGTATACCCAATAATTCAGGCATAGCTGTACTCTTGTAATAATGCTCAGCAATATAAAGCTCGCTTGAGGGATTGCACAGCCGGCATATCGCAAGTATCAGTGCCATTTTCGACCATGGTATTTCCTCTCTTCCCTGCGGCATTACCGTTTCGAGTAATTCATCAAACTTGAGTTTGTGTATCAGTTGCAAAGCGAGCCACGGACCGCCAAAGTCCAACTGATTCTCAATGCGGATATTGGCAGTATCAACTTCTACCCAATCCGGCTCAGGTTTATTGTCTGTATCAAATAATTGTAGCTGCCTGAATGATTTTTTATTGCCTTTGGCTGCTCGTTTGATTCCAAGCCGTCCGGATTCTTTGAGTAGTCCCAGATAAGAAACGATACGCTGACGCGGCCCTCGTTCTGTTCGGTAAGATTCGACTAACGCCCAGTACGCATGGCTCTTTCCGTTCTTATATCGATAACATGGCCTGATAAACATAACCACATTTTACAGCGGATTTAACACCCAACAAGTGGCAAGGTCTACACTACATCGCCTTTCAAAAGTATTCGCTGTATTTTCAGCAAAAACTCAAAACCCTGCCCTGCATAATACCAGCAAAAACCGCCAACTCACAAAAAAAGATACGCAAAAAAAGTTCAAAAAAACCTTTTTTTCTCATCTACTGTGGAACTTGGGTTA
>JAUVYQ010000194.1 GCA_030603035.1 Phycisphaerae bacterium
CCCAAGTATCAAGTAGAATATGACTACTGCTATAATGCTGAGAATAAAGCCTATCGATACTGTAATAAGATAAAACCAGGCTATTTTCTGTGCTCTGTTCATAACATTTCTCCATTTGTAATCATAATTTGCCTTTACGTATGTATATTAAACTATACATAATGTAAAGCAAACTATACTTTATGTCAAGTAAAATTTACATTTTTCAGCATTTTTTTTGGCTGTTGAGTTAAGCATACTACTGCATGGGTGAGGTTGGATGCAAAGAAGTTCAGGTTTTGGGTTGTTGGGGGACTTCCTGCTCGAATTGGAGCAGCCTTTTTTTGAGTTTTACTCCCCCTGGTGCACTGAAGCCGCCGATTTTGCCGTCGCTGCGGACTATGCGGTGGCAGGGGATGATCAAGGGCAGTGGATTTTTGGCAAGTGCGCTGCCGATGGCTCTGGCAGTCCGCCGGTAGCGGACTCGGCCTAATTTTTTCGCTAATCCTCCATAAGTTGTTGTTTGGCCAAATCCGATATCTCTGCAGGCGGTTAAAACCGAGCTAACAAAAAAGCTGAATCCGTCCAATATGATGGGGACATCACTAAAATTTACGCGAGTACCCTCAAAATAGGCGGTTATCTGTTCTTGGGTCGCCTTGAAAAAGGTTTTGTCGAACTCGATTCTTGATACTTGATACTCGATGCTTGATTCTCGATACTTGATGCTCGATACTCGATTCACGAGTGCCGAGTTCTTTAAGAGCTGGGATTTGATATTTTCCGAGGCAAAACCTCCCTGTTTTGCCAGACGTCGGGAACCTTCGCCTCCTTGTTCGGTTTCAGGTTTCGGGCTGGGCAAGTACGTTCGCAAAAGGCCATATTCGGCACCGGCAAGGCCGAAATAGCCCCATTTGGTCTTGAAAATTGTATATTTTAGCGTTTTTTGCATTTTTTGCCTATAATTTGGTGCTCAAATATTATTTAATGGGTCAAATTTATTGACGCAAGAGCAAAATTTTGCTAACTATTGTAGTTTTTATAAAAAAAGTAGTTATGGGCATCCACCGAGAGGTGTCCCCCTTGGGACTGCCCATACGCGGACAGGATGTCCGTGCCACGGTTGGTGGTGCAAACAGCGTATAGCGTTTAGCGTATCCGCTATCCCAAAAGGGATGCCCCTTGGCATAACTTTATTTTTTTCTTGTAGTCCAGGGGGACTCCTTACGGAGTATTAGTATTTGATTTATGTCTCTTGAAGAATTAAGGAATCGGATTGACGAGCTTGACCATCAGCTTGTGAAGCTGCTCAATGAGCGTGCGCGCGTTGTCGTAGAGATAGGGAAGCTGAAGAGCAAAACCGATAAGCCTATCTACGCACCGGACCGAGAAAAAGAGGTCTTTGCGAGGATTTCCGAGGCTAATAAGGGCCCGCTGCCGGATAAGTGCCTTGTGGCTATCTGGCGTGAGTTGATGAGCGGCTCTTTTGTGCTGGAGAGGCCACTGCGAATCGGGTATCTTGGTCCGGGCGGCAGCTTCAGCCACACCGCGGCTATGCTCAAATTCGGCCAGAGTGTTGAATATGAGCCGCTGGCTGATATCCGAAGTATCTTTGATGAAGTAAGCAAAGGTCATTGCGATTTGGGCATTGTGCCGGTAGAGAATTCGACGGGCGGAGGCGTAATAGAGACACTCGATGCCCTGATAGATTCCAATGTGAAAATCTGCTCTGAGGTTCTAATGGCGGTTCATCATAATCTTTTAGGCAATTGTTCGCTGGGAGAGATTGAGAAGATTTACTCAAAGCCGGAGGTATTCGCCCAGTGCCGGAACTGGCTGAGCGCGACTTTTAAGGAGGCGCAAACTGTTCCCGTTGCCTCCACTGCGAAGGCGGCGCAAATGGCCGCTGAGGAGCCGAACGCTGCAGCGATTGGTTCCAGCGTTGCTGCGGAGTTGTATGGTCTGAGAGTTATCTGCGAAAACATTGAGGATATTGCTAATAATATAACGAGATTTCTGGTGGTCGGGCGAGAAGATGCAAAGCCGACTGGTGAAGATAAGACCGCTGTATTGTTTAGCACCGCTCATAAGGCGGGTGCCCTGGCTGATGTGCTCGATGTTTTCAAGCGATACAACATTAATCTGACAAATATAGAGTCCAGGCCGAGCAAGAAAAGGCAGTGGGAGTACTATTTCTTCGTGGATTTTGTAGGGCACAGGACGGAGAAACAAGTTCAAAAGGGACTGGAGAAAGCACGTGAGCATTGTTTGCAGCTTTCGGTATTAGGCAGTTTCCCGAGGGCAACGGAATTGCTTTGATTGAGTTCATTTAGTTCGTAGTTATGAGTTCATAGTTCATAGATGGGCAACTACGAACAATGAACAACGAACTATGAACTCAATGAACTCATAACTACCAACTAATCAGGAGAGTTTTATGAGAAAGCCATTTGTGGCTGGTAACTGGAAGATGAACACCGACAGTCACACCAGTATAAGTCTGGCTGAGAGTATTGTTTCCGGGTCTTTGGAGACGGCGGGCCAGAGGGTTAGCGTAGCGGTCTGTCCGCCTTTTGTTTATCTTCAGGCCGTGGCCACGGCCCTCAGTGCATCGGGCGTTGCCGTCGGTGCGCAGGATATTTACTATGAGCAGAAGGGGGCTTTTACCGGCGAGATAAGTGCTTCAATGCTAAAAGATATTGGTTGTACCTATGCCCTGTGCGGTCATTCGGAGCGCCGGCACGTGATAGGCGAGACTGACGAGCTGATAAATAAAAAGGTTGCTGCTGCTATTGGGGGCGGTCTTTTGCCGATATTGTGTGTGGGTGAGCTGCTTGCCGAGCGAGAGGCTTCCCGGACAAACGAGGTGGTGACCCGTCAGATAAAGAATGGTCTGGCCGGCTTAAGTGCCGAAAAGGTCTCAGCGGTAACGATGGCTTATGAGCCGGTCTGGGCTATAGGGACAGGCCTGACAGCAACGCCCCAGCAGGCCCAGGAGGCGCACGATTTTGTACGAAAGCTGCTTGCTGAGATGTATGATGCCCAACTGGCTGAGGAAATTCGCATTCTCTACGGCGGTTCGGTAAAGCCGGGCAACGCAGGGGACTTGATGGCCAAGGAGGATGTAGACGGTCTGCTGGTCGGCGGGGCAAGTTTGAATGCAGACGATTTCATAGCGATAATTCAAGCAGCGGCGTAGTTATTGGAAAATTGAAAGGGTTTTTTGGGGAACGAATATGACAGTTTATCCATTGTTGGCAGTAGGTTTTTTGATGACGGTCGTTGTCGTTATCTGGTTTATTTGTGCCTTAGCACTGATTCTAATCATTTTGATTCAGAAGGGTAGAGGTGGCGGTTTAAGTGCGGCGTTTGGCGGAGGTATGGCAAGCGGGATTTTGGGTTCTAAAACCGGTGACTTCCTGACGTGGGTTACAATAGTGCTGGTGGGTATATTTCTGACTCTTGCGGTGGTAATGGCAAAATTCTATAAACCGCCGGATGTCAGTGCTTTTGACGCCGGCACATCTCGGCGGACAACTCTTCCCACGGAACAGCCGCGAAGCTCGGAGATGCCATCCCCGATTGACGAGCCCCGCCCCTCCGAGGGGCGGGACGAGATCGATGCTTCGACCAGCGATACGAATGAACTTGGTGATGCAAATTTACTCGGCGGCTAATGGGAGATTTTCACAAGCGCATATAAAATGGCTACGTGCGCAGGTGAATTTAGCTTGAAAGTGTGGTGGCTATGATAAGTAGTATGACCGGATACGGCGAGGCAAATGGCCAACTCAATGGCGTAACCTACGCGGTGGAAATTAGGACGGTTAACAACCGTTATTTCAAGGCCAGCGTAAGATTGCCGGACTCGATGGCGTTTCTGGAAGACGATATTGAAAAGCTTCTGCGAAGAAATTTATCGCGCGGGACGGTAAATTACGTGCTTCGGCTCAAAAATGTATCAGCGAATGTGCTCTTTGATATAGATGA
>JAUVYQ010000152.1 GCA_030603035.1 Phycisphaerae bacterium
AACTGCTTGGTTTTGAGAGATTCAGCCGCAACTAACCCGCCATATCCTGACTCAACTATATCACCCCAAACCATCATAGCTGATGGCTCCTAAAATCTGTCGAAACTGTTACCCAAAATCCACTATTTTTGAACCAGGCCATAATTCCTATAATAATTTCATCACGGCAATCTTATCTTGCGGCTGGATGCAAAGTTCTATCGGACGCAGAGAAAGTGCCGTTTTTCTCCCGTGAGCTGATTTGATTGGCTCGGAATTATTACTTATATTTTATTTGGTAGCTTTTCAAGGGGCTTTTTGCGCTTGTAGGCAGTCGTGATGTAGTGCTTCGTTTTGTATGCTCCATCCGCGATTTGCTGAAAACTGGAGCCGCTGCCGAACGATATAAACGGGTTCGAGGCTGTTACCATCGGAGATGATTTTGTTCTCCTATGAAGTCCTTATGGACAGCTTTGGGCCAAATGCATGAATTTTATTTTGGGGATATTATTGAAATCATGACACGGCTTTTTGGATTTGGACTTAAAGAGAATCAGTCCGGCAAGAACGACGTTAGCGATTATTCAGATAACGGGTGTGCAGAGGAAATCAGGGGACTGTCGAACCTGTATTGTCCACAAGAGGACAGCCCCGCTCATATCCGGGATATTGCTGATGTCCTTTCCGAAATGGGAAAAATTACCGCCGACCAGCTCTATGCGATAAGACAGAAGCAGGGGAAAAAACCGGCCTGCGACATCGCTGGGATAATCAAGAAATTGAAATTGGCTGATGAGACAGAGATTTCAATGGCCGCAGCGAGCTTATATGGATTCGAGTTTCGCCGGGTTGAGCCGAAACAGGTTGAGAAGGAGGCATTTGATAAACTTGAGCTTAGCTACATAAAGAGCAACCGCATTATGCCCATAGCTCTGGCGGGCGAAACCCTGCTTGTAGCGACAAGCCGCCCCTCCGACCTCTTTGTCGTCGAAGATGTTAAAAGACAAACTCGGATGAACGTTGAGGTGGTCGTATGCCTGGACGAAGATATAAGCAAGGCCTGCGATGCTTTCGGTGAAGAGAAGATTGATTACCAGCTTGACGATATCATCAGTGATATGACGGAGGTAGAGGTGGTTCAGGAGCAGAAGAGGGATTTTGAAGACCTCGAAAAAATGGCAGGCCAATCGCCTATTATTAAATTCGTTAATTATTTGATTAGCAATGCAGTACGCGAGGGAGCCAGTGACATTCATATTGAGCCGAAGGATAAGTTTACGAAAATAAGGTACCGCATAGACGGCGTGCTTTTCGAAACAAAGCAGGCGCCGTTAAAGATGCATCCTGCTGTGATTTCGCGAATTAAAATTATGTCCAATCTTGATATTTCGGAGAGACGACTGCCGCAGGATGGAAAAGTTAAGGTTTCCGTGGGCGATAGGGGAATTGACTTACGGGTTTCGACACTGCCGACAAATCGCGGAGAAAAAGTTGTTATCCGTGTGCTGGATAGTAAATCGATTATGCGGGACCTGAAACAATTAGGTATGGAGCCCGATGTAATGCGTGCCTTTCGCAGGCAGATAGTGCTGCCTCACGGGGTTTTGCTTGTTACAGGCCCAACAGGTTCCGGTAAGAGTACTACGCTGTACTCGGCCCTGTGCCAGATGGACGGTGATAAATTGAACATATCGACGGTCGAAGACCCGGTGGAGTATGAGCTTGATTTTTGCAATCAGATGCAGGCGAACGAGAAGATTGGGCTCGACTTTGCTTCGGCACTGAGGAGTTTGCTGCGTCAGGACCCGGATATCATAATGATTGGTGAGATTCGAGATAATCAGACGGCTCGTATAGCAGTGCAAGCCGCTTTGACGGGGCACCTGGTACTTTCAACACTGCACACAAATGATGCGGCCAGCAGTATCACAAGATTGGTCGATATCGGTATCGATACGTACTTGATAGCTGCATCATTGAATGCGGTGCTTGCTCAGCGATTGGTCAGAAAGATTTGTCCGAAGTGCAAAAAGATTTACAAGGTCCCCAAAAATATGTGCGAATATGTGAAAAAAACGGGGGTCAAGCCGGAACAGCTTTTTATAGGCGGTGGTTGTGACTACTGCAGGGACACGGGCTATGCAGGCAGAGTGGGTATTTATGAGTTGTTGGTTATCGACGACAAATTCAGGGATATGATTAACAAAGACGCTTCGGTTAGTAATATGCGCTGCGTGTTTCGTGAAAGCGGACAGCTGGGTTTGTTTGATGATGGGATTAAAAAGGTAAAGCAGGGTTTAACGACAATAGAGGAAGTGCTGCGAGTGACCGAAATGTATGGCCAAAACGAAGAGGAAAGTTTTGGTTGAAAACATCAATCCTGTGAATGATTTCAAATTTCAGATTTAACATTTCAAATTTGAGATTTGAAATTTGAAATTTGAGATTGATAACCTGGTAATCTGGTACACCCACGGCTCACGCAGTGGGAATTCTTGATAATGAGAGCTTACTCTATGCGTAAAAAATTTGTTATTTTTGGTTTAGTATTATTACTTGGTGGCGCTGCTGCGCTTATATGGGTCCTCACAGAGCAAAGAAAAGAACGCCGGCTTGCTGCTTCCTATAAGTTGAAGTATGCCTCAGAGGCGGATGAGTATCTCAAGCAATATAATGAATGGTCACAATTGCCCCCGCAAGAGCGACCCCAGTTACCCTGGGGACTGAGCAAATATGGGGAAACCAGGACGGAAATCCAGTTACGCCGGGAACAGCAGGAAAGACTCAAAGCCGACCTGGATAAATTGGCTGCCGGTGAAACAGATGTTCACCCCTTTGCCGATATTATTTATGGTGAGAGCTGGCAGAAAGAATTAAGCAAATATAAGACCCGAAACAAGATGAGAGAGCTCACCATTACCGCCTCCACTACGTGTATGCTGGTGGGGGGCACGATTTCTGCCGGGTGCTTATTATCCTGGACAGCCGCGCTTGCGGCCCTGGGCTTGGGTCATTTTAGAAAATTCTCTACCGATGTTTTCAGATGGTGCAAGGAAACCAAAAATAAGCTTCTGTACGGAGCCGATGCAACAAAAGAACATTCGAAAGCCCTTATAAAATCGGGCTGGCAGAATTTTAATAAAAATTATGCAAACCGGCACGAGCCCCGGCCCCTGCGGCAGAGGCGGGGCGAGCCGGCTCCGGCACAAATCGAAGCAGGATGCGAAGATTCCCGACGCTTGCCAGAACAGGGATGTTCTGGCTCGGAAACAGCTTTTTCTATGAGAAGTGGACCTTGCCCTGATGATGCACCCAGCCCCTCCAAGGGGCTGGATGCACCTGAGAATACTCGCCCCGTTAGAAATTCTACAATGGGCGATATGACTCAAAAAGGGGAGATTTCTAACGGGGCCCAGAATATTGCCGTGTTGCTTTCTGATGAAAAATCCGTCGAATTTGAGGGAACCCCAAACGCACTCGAAGATTTCCTCGAAACCCAAACTGAAGATTTCGAAAAACAGGTTCAGGAAATTAAGCAGATGGCTCAAAGGGTTCAGCAAGCCGCTGTTGTCCGTAAGGACTCCATAGGAGAGCATTCGGGGCCGCTCAATAATACGCTCGTAGAGCTCACACAACAGGTGTCAGCCATTCGTGAATATGCCTCTAATCAACAGGACAGGGTGAAAAAGCTTCAGGAGGGGTATGACTGGAATATAATCAAAACCTTTTGCCTGCGGGTTATCCGCTGCATTGACAATCTTGAAAACCGTATTAGCCGGCTGTCCGAACAGGATGTTAAAACGCCGAACCTTGAGGAAATAAAGGATGAGCTGGTCTTTGCTCTCGAATCCAGTGGAGTTGAACGATTTGAACCGGAAATCAACAGTGATTATCGTGGGCAGGAAAAGAGTGTAGAGGCCGTTAAAGAGAAGGAATCCTCCAACGACCCGAATCTCACAGGAAAAATCGCAAAGGTCATCAGGCCGGGTTATCAATACTTTATCGACGAGGAAAATGTCAAGGTAGTTCGCACGGCTCAGGTGAAGCTATTTGGTTAGGTCTATTGAAGAGGGACCCAAAATAAAGGGCGTAAAATGGCTAACATAGTAGGTATAGATCTTGGAACAACTTTCTCGGCATTAGCGGTTCTCAATGCTATCGGCAAGCCGGAGATAGTCCCAAATGCCGATGGTGAAAGGCTGACGCCCTCCGCGATTTTCTTCGATGAAGAGAACTCTGATATAATCCGGGTGGGCATCGAGGCAATCAATTCACGGCATCTAAATGCCGAAAGGTCCGTTCGTTGGATAAAGCGACATATGGGAGATGCGAATTATCGCAAGAACGTTGACGGGAAGGATTGGACACCCGTGGAATTATCGGCTCTTATCCTGAAAAAGCTCAAACAGGAGTGTTCTCCTATGGAGTCCTTACGGACAGCCGAGAACGGTGAAATCTGTGATGCCGTTATTTCTGTTCCTGCTCACTTTGACGAAGTTCGTAGAAGAGCGACCATGGATGCAGGGACTATGGCCGGGCTGAACGTGATTGGAATTGTCAATGAACCCGTGGCCGCTGCGTTGTATTATGCTACTACCCGTGAGGTTTCTGGAAAGGTCCTCGTATACGACCTTGGCGGAGGGACCTTCGACGTTACCATAATGGATGTCAAGGGACATCAAATGGACATTGTTTGTTCACAGGGTGACCATGCGCTCGGCGGCATCGACTTCGACAGGGAAATATTGAAGATGTTGGAGCAGAGCTACAGGGAAAAAAGCAGTGCTGAGCTAATTAATTCGGATGAGGACAGGGCAAAGTATGAAGACGAAGCAGAGGATGTTAAAAAGACACTGTCGAGGCGAAAAACTGCGAAAAAGATGCTCTACGGCTCCGCGGGCAACGTAAAAGTGGAAATTACACGGGAGATGTTCGAACAAGCTATTTCTTCGTTGATAGCTCGCACGGATATCCTGGTGGAATTGGCCCTTGAGGAAGCAGGTATTGAACCTTCCGGAATCGATAAGGTGCTATTGGTAGGCGGCAGCACTCGAATCCCGTTAGTCCAGGAACGCCTTGAAAAAACGTTCGGATTTGCGCCTGAAGCATCAGTTAATGTAGACGAATGTGTCACACTCGGCGCCGCTTTACATGCCGGATTGACAATGCTCAGAGAAAAACCCGATGCGGTACCGGCAGGAATTTCCAGCGGACTCAATGATATTAACCTTACGGACGTTTGTAATCACAGTTATGGCACTATTTGCGCTCCTGTTGATAAGGAGACCGGCCGACGTGTAGTTCAGAATCGTATCATCCTGAAGAAAAATACACCATTGCCTTGCGAAGCTTCACAGATGTTCTATACCTTGTCTAAAGGGCAAAAAGAGGTTGAGGCAACCATAACTCAGGGCGAGGATACCGCCCCTGAGTATGTAAACAAGATTGCAACGCATAAATTTGAGCTTCCTCCGGATAGGCCGGCAAAATGTCCCATCAAGGTTACTTACAGCTATGATGTAAACCAGAGAATGCACTGCAGCTTCCAGGACCTCGATTCGGGCAGAGTGCTTGAAGTTGATTTTTCTCCGGGAAAAAATGGCGAAATGTCGCAAAGCGACATAAGGCAAAGGACCGAAAAATTAGACCACCTGAAGGTGGAATAGCGATATCGGCAGGCACGCAAATGGGCAAACTTCTGATTCCAGGCTTGACTGAGATTCTCAAACCTATAGTAACTTCCTTTTTTCGTTTGGTGGGGGGCTCAAAATCCCCGGCTTTGTGGAAAGTAAGCTCTAACCAGAGTGCCGGGCCTTCTGCAGAGCCGGACCCCGATGTTCTTAATTGCCGTGTTCGACTGACAGGACAAGAAGATGCTTTTACCGTCGAAATTTACGGCTCAATTCATGCCACCAGCGACATGCACTATACGATTGTGCAAATTTCCATCACAGATATAACAGACGGAACCCCCCAGGCCCAACCCGTGCACAGCCGCGTCGA
>JAUVYQ010000265.1 GCA_030603035.1 Phycisphaerae bacterium
TGCTTCCCTGCTCTTTTTTATTAAATGTTTTTTTTAGGAGCCTCACAATAAGCTTATTGATGCTTACACCATTTTTTTCAGATTCTTGTATTATTAGTTTATAAGTTTCATCATCGATATTACGGATACTGAATGAGTGCATATATTCCTCCAATTAAATGCTATAACAATATAATAGCATATGATAGCAAAATAAGTGTCATTTTAAAGTTAGAGTTGGTTTAGTATTATAATTTAACAAGTCACTTTCAAGCCATAACAAATAATTTCCTCAATTTCATGGTTTACTGATAGTAGAAGATTGTTAATATATAATGATTTAAACTTTCACCCCCCTGAAATTAATCAAGCTCCTGATTGCTTCTTCATCCTCGAAATGCTGTTTAATAAGCCCTAATGCGGACAAGCCGCATTCTTGATTTTAAAGATTTTCTTGCCCAAAAAGCAAGAAAATCAGTATTAAGGTACTACGCGTCGTCCGGGACTTCGCCCGGAAGACGTGGCCCCTCCGGGGCAGTTGACATGAGAATCTGATTTCCTTATAATTGTATTTTCGTTTATGCCACCGAAAGGAGAACACCTGCTTATGTACGACGAGTTCACACATTACTATGCTGAATTTTTGGACGGCACATATGATTGCGTTGATCGTATTGTGCTCAATGGCTATTTCTGGTTGGGCCAATCTCCCGGAGGCTTCCGCACATGGTGGAGGCGTTTGTATGGTTCCGATGACAATTTGGACAACGCACATCTGATGCGTATGGCTGGCCGTCTGAGTCGTCGAGTCCGTGCTTTCGCAAAGAAGCTCGGGATTCCTGTTCTGGACTGTCGTCGTAATGAACGGAAGCATGAACTTGCTCAGCAATATCTGCCGGTCGATCCGAATTTTATAGGAGTGTTTCTCATCCTGGTCAACCGTGCACCTGCACCGGTGTGGGATGTCCAGCACAATAAAAACGGTGTAATCAGGAACATTGCCAGGAAGAACCCACAGCCCTGGGTGAATCACTACTCGTTTCACATTATCGATCCAGAATGGGGGCATCTCACTATCAAGCTTTGCGGCCATCCACCCTTCAATGCCCAGATTATATTGAATGGCCATGAATATGTCGCCCAGCAAGCCAAAAAGACCGGCATTGATTTTACCAAAATCGGGAATTGTTTCACTTCTATATCCGACGTTGCGAGCCTGGCGCATATCGCAGACACCTTGTGTTCCGAGAACACTATAGGGCGCTTGTGCGAGGTGTGTGATCGTTGGATTTACTCCGCTTGTCTGTGTTTTGCATTGGATCTGGCCGACCAGGAGAACTCCGGTTTCTGGTACTCCTACTCCGTCTACCAAAGTGAGTACAGCCGTAACCTTCTGTTTACGCGGGGGACCGAACTGGAGCAGGTCTTTCAGGGTCTCATTGACCGCACACGCTCCCGACTCGATGTCAAAACTCTGAAGACCATCCTGGGAACTAAAAGGCGTCCGTTCCATCGACAAGGCCAGAAAGCTCCGAGGCAGGAGGTCGTGGTCGAGAGACCTGCGTATGACCTGACGGTGTTCAAGATCCACTTCGGAAAGATCACTGCTAAGTGTTATACCAAAGGCGAACGCGTCCTTCGAATCGAAATCATCGTGCACAATGCCAGGGTCTTGCCTTGTGGTCGTTCCATAGACAGGTTTCCCGAGATTACCATGCAGCTCCGGAGCATTCTTAATCGCTTTCTTGATGCTATGCACTGCATCGACATCGCATGCATTTCTATCGAGCAATTGGACCATTTGCCTGCCTCCTCCTGTGTGGGCAAAACACGAGTCGGGGGTATCGACATCAACAAACCCCGCATGCGAGCGGTAATCAAAGGAGTGGTTGAACTGGCCACCACACCGCAGGGATTTCGTGTTGCTGAGCTTGCCGCAAAGGTAAATGCAATCATCGGGACGGGTGATGGAATGTATACTCCCCGCATGGCCTCCTACGACCTGAAGAAGCTCCGGGGTAAAGACATTATACGAAAACGAGAACGGTCTCGGCGGTATGAAACCGTGTCCGAGGGCCTGCAGGTACTGACCGCTCTCTTGATATTGCGGGACAGGGTAATAAAACCTGTACTTGCCGGAGCTTGCAAGCCCAAGCGTGGGCCGAAACCCAAAAATCCAAGTCGTATTGACATGCATTATAGAGTTCTTCAACATGAGATGTATGA
>JAUVYQ010000365.1 GCA_030603035.1 Phycisphaerae bacterium
AGTTACTTTCTTATTTTGGGCCAGAGGGGAGGTTATAAACAAATCTTGTTTTTATCATTCCCTGATTGCCTTGGGTTCCAATTTTGCGATCTTTTTGCAGGGACTCCAAAGTCGACGTGTGGGCTTTGGGAACCCACAAAATGGCGCCCCCTGATTTAATGCTAAAGAAGCGGCAATAGCAGAGCCCGGCAATTTGCCGGGTCAAGATGCGATATATGATGGCTGACGAGTTCAAATCCGGGCTGGACTGTAATGTGCTTGTCCTCAACAAGCATTATATGGCTATCCGCATAGTCGGAGCCAGACGGGCTTTTTCTTTGCTCTTTCGTGACCTTGCCGAGGTCGTCTCCTTTGAGCAGGGCGAATATTCCAACTATAACTTCCAGAGCTGGTGTGGGGTAAGCCAGTTCAGGCGCAATTTCGAGCCGGACGGACACGATTGGGTCTCCACCGTCAATTTTTATATTGCGGTGCCGCGGATTATTCGGCTGTTATTCTACGACCGTTTGCCCCGAAACGAGGTGAAATTTAATCGACGAAACATCTTCGCTCGAGATAAAAGCAGATGTCAGTATTGCGGCAAACGACAGCGAACCAGCGAGCTGTCGCTTGACCACGTTGTCCCTAAGAGTATGGGGGGCAAATCAGTTTGGGAAAATATAGTTTGTGCCTGCGCAAAATGCAACGTGAAAAAAGGCGGCCGAACCCCCCGGCAGGCCGGAATGACGCTTATCCAGAAACCCGTCAAGCCGAAGCACAATCCGCTCGTTCATATTCACTTGGGCCATCAACGTTACCGCACCTGGAAGCAGTTCCTCGACCACGCTTACTGGTCCGTCGAGCTAAAATAGCTCTGATAAAGCGGGACGATGCGCCAGTCTCTATCCCAAATAATCAATAGTCAATTAAGCCCTCCTGTCTTTCATAATTCGATATTCCTTGCTTGTCCCGAAGGTGTCAGTCGGGATTCGACATTCGATATTCACCATCCCTTTCTGTTCTCTGTCTCCTACCGCTGGTCGTGTGGACCGCAACTGTGGCTCCTGCCACAGCAGCATTTTTTGCCTTTGAAATTGGGTTTGAATTGGGTTTGTTTTCACCAAGTGTCCAATTGGATTTATTTTCATAAGCCACTGTTATTAAAGAGGTTACGTTCACTTGACTTTTTTGGAAATTGGCTTTGTTTGTTAAAAATGAGCTGATTTGTAGAGGCCTCTCTACAG
>JAUVYQ010000095.1 GCA_030603035.1 Phycisphaerae bacterium
GCTGCGGAATGAGATTGCTGAACGCAAAAAGGCTGAGGAAAAGCTTCTTATCTATCAAAAGCAACTGCGGTCTTTGGCTTCGGAACTGTCATTGGCTGAGGAACGCCTGAGGCGGCGAAGAGCAACCAATGTGCACGACCATGTGGGCCAGAACCTGGCTATCTCCAAAATCAAAATAGAATCGCTGCGGTAATCGGCAACTTCGCCGGAACTTGCCGAAGACCTGGAGGAAATTCGCGGCGGTTCCAGATAACCAGCTCGTACAGAAAGGCATCGGTCTGCTCATAGAATCGTGCCAGTCCGTCGTTCCATACGTAAGGCTCAAGGCCCGTTTCGCCAAACGCACGGGCCACGTTGGTGCCGGGATTGTCGAACTCCTCACGCAGCCGGGACCGCACCGACGCCTCAGGTTGCCGCGTCAGCTCGACAATCCAGGAAACGATTTTTTCCTGGTCGGGCAATTGTTCGGATGGTGTTGAAAGCCGCTTTATTTCCATTTTATGTTCAGACAACGATTCCATTACGCTGTCGCGGTCACTTGCCTTTCGGCACACGCCGAATTCGCAAAGCGATGTCGTCGGTATACTTGGGCGAATGCAGCGTCCGGACGTGATATATTTTACCGCCCCTGTGCTGAAATGTCTCCTTTTTATCAACCTTTCCCGTTTTCGTGTTCACCCATTCTGCCGTATAAGTCCCGCCGGGCAGCTCCACCGCCAGGTTTGCTTTACTGCCGCCATTGATGTAAATGGCGTAAGCCCGGCCCACCTGAACCAGGGCACGGGCGGTCGCTTTCTCGGGCACTCCGCCTTTGATGACTGAATTGTCCGGCTTCATCCTGATGAAGTCAAAGCTGTTGATGAAATCCTTGAGAATCTCCAGCTGCTTATGCAGCACCGGACCGCCGCCGCCCGGGGCATTGATTTTCGCCGTCCCGTCTTCGTGACCGACCGTGAATGAGTAGTCAAGGTTATCGTACACACCTCCACCTGCTATAATGAAATCCCAACCTTCGAGCCGATATGGCTTCGGCCCGCTGCCGGCAAAGCCCGTCTCATCGTCGCCGATGACTTTGTTCAAACCATAGTTCTCGGTCACGGCCTTTGGCGGCTTGGCATAATGAAAGTTGAAAATCGACACATGAGGATTCGGCTTGACTACTTTTTTGGACTTGTTAGCGATATTCTGGGCTATCAGGTGCTTTGCTTTGAAGTTTGCCTCCGCCTTGACGATGGTCTCAGCGATATGACTTTGCCATTCGAGCGTTACGCCGCCGAAGTACGGCTCGTTGCAGATTTCATAATAGACGTTGTCGAAGCCCTTTAGCTCCTTGACTATCCTGCGTACCATTGCATCCTGCACAGCCAGCAGCTTGGGATGTTTCAGCGTATAAACCTCGGTGCGTTTCATTTTGCCGATGCCGTTAACGTTGTTAGCGGCATTCATCGGGCTGAGTTTCCACATATCATCTTTGTAGAATGGGCAGAATAGTACCAGCTCGACCACAACCCCGCGTTTGCTCGCCTCGGCAGCAAAGTTGCGCAGGCGTTTGAAGTAGCCGGCGTCCCACTTTCTCAGGTCAAACTTCTTGCCGCCGTTGGCGTAGCCGGGCACGTCACTGCGGGCCCACGGGCATATCAGCCGACCCTTCGCCGGCGCCAATGTATTGTTCTTAATCTTAAATGCCCCGAAGGGCTCACAGTAAGCCCCGCTGAATGTGCGCGTCAGGTTAAAACCGTACGACTGGAGCGCCTTGAAGTATTTCTTGTAGTTAAAGTCTCGGTTGAGCACTGCCCCGTAATGCTCACCTGAGGTTATCAGCACCGTTGGCTTGCCCCGCCACAGGAAGTAGTGGGGGTTGTCCGGATGCAATTGAATCAGCTTGACCACCTTTGCGGATCGCGCCGCACCTGCAGGCATAACATTGACAACCAGCCCAAACAATACCGCGCATGTAAACATTTTGTTCACCCGCTCAGACATATCAATATTCCCCTTAAGAACGTTCATGACAGGAAACAGCCGCCGACATTTTGGCAGATATATAAATATAATTTTAGTGTGACTTTTTTATAAGTCAATCTTAACCTACCAATTTATTGAGGGTTTGTTTAGCCGTCGCCGGCACGGCGACGACATAGACTCAAGGTCTCGCCTGTGGTTTATTTTAATGCAGTTTCTTTTTGATGGCACTGAGCAGCTTTTTGTCAATCTCAGCGCCTGATTGCTCGGCGATTTTTATGTGCTTGGCCGCCAGGTCATACTTTTTCAACTTGTAAAACCCAAAGGCAAGGCCGTGATGCGCATCACCCATTTTCGGCTCAATCTCAACCGCCCTCAGATACTCGGCCACCGCCTCTTTATAATTCTCCTTGTTGGAATACGCCGCTCCAAGATTATAATGAATCGTACCGTCACCGGGCTTTATCCGAACAGCCTTCTTATAATGTTCAATAGCTGCATCATACTGCTCCTTCCCGAAATACGCATTCCCCAGATTTATCAGGGCAGCCGGCATATTGGGCTTAACAGCCAGCGTCTTTTTGTATGCTCGAATTTCCTTGTCAACCAAACCCAATTTGTTGTAGCAGATACCCAGGCCGTAATGTGCCTCGGCATAATCCCGTTTAATCTTCAAGGCCTTTTTATATTGTAATATCGCTTTTTTATAATCGCCCATCTGGCTGTAAACATCGCCTAATTGGTTGTAACAACTGGCGTCTTTCGGCTCCAAAACGATTGCCTGTTTCAATTGTGCTATCGCCTGCCCGAACATTTTCCGTTGGCAGTAAGCTATAGCCAGATTTTTGTATGCATCTGTAAAATTCGGGTCGAGCTTAAGCGACAGGCAGTACTGTGAAATCGCATCGTTCAACCAGCCTCGTTTGGTGTACGCATTCCCAAGGTTGTTATGCGTTTTGGCATCGCCTGGATTGATTTTCAGGGCCTTCCGGTATTCGTATATCGCATCCTCTACCTGACCCTTTTTCAGGTAAATATTACCTAAATTCACATGTGACTCAGACAATGATGGATTTATCTCCACAGCCCTTTCAAGTGCCATCAAAGCATGTTCGGCATCGCCGATATCATCGTAACTATTCCCCAGATTATTGAAAAAACAGCCCAGCGTCTGAATCTTATTGAGGTTCAACATATAAATACTGCCGCGTCTCTTCTTGGGAACTTTGAATTTATTTACATAGTGTTCATCAGGGGCGTATCCACCTTTGCTTGTTGTTTCAATATTGAACCGCACTCGTCCATCATCGTATCTGACAAAGAAGTGTTCCGGCACAACCACCCCGTATAAAGGCAGACCAAGCCGTTCGCCGAGTGAAAGATAAAGAACTGAAAGACTCAGGCAATGCTCTCGTTTTCTATCCAGCACAGAGTGTAAAAACAAATCGTTCGGGTCACTTGCCTCTGAAATCGATTTAAACCCCAGCTCATCAAACAAATACTTGTTTATTACCGCAATCGCCTTATAGTTTGGCTTTTGCCTTTTGACTCTTTCGCGAATTTCCAGAGCCATATCATCCAATCTTGACAGATATCTTCGCCCGTGCACGATGTCGCTCCACTGCTCCGAGATAATCAAAGCGGCGGTAGCTAAATCAACTTCCTCGGCCTTTAATCGCAGAACTCGTTCAATTGACCTTACGTACAGACCCCTCTTGCCCTCATTAGCCAGGGGCTCGTCACGCCCGGGAGATACCCCCGCCGTAAAAAACAAAACGAAAACAATTAGCAGGAAAATCTTTTTCATAACTGTTCGTTCTGATTAGTGCTCTGTCGCGGCTCAATTGACGGTTGTCATTGCGAGCAAGCCTTTAGCCCTGAGCGTAGTCGAAAGGGAAGCGAAGCAATCTCTATCGTTCGATACAATGAGATTGCCACGGCCATATTCTGTGGCCTCGCAACCCGCAACTCGCAACCCGCACCACAAGGTGCACAATCCTATGATAAGTGTTTGCCTCTACAAATCTTATCGTCAGATATGCCCTCCTTATTTTGTGTTTTTTCAATCACGATGCCAAAAATTCAACTGGTTTGAGCAAATAACTGTTGTATAATTTAGTTTCCGACGTTACTTTATTCAACGTAATTTTATTATGGTCGGAGTAATATAATAGGCCGGAAAAAGACTACTATCGCAGATACCTTATTTCGTCGTGCATTACGCAATACGCTATGCACAATTTTATTGCTGCTTGGCGTTCTCACGTTGGGGGCCTGTCGTGACTCAGGCCGACCCACGCCGCCGAATGAGCCGAATGAATCAGATGTAGCGGGGAGCTTGCAGCCGGTCGAAACCAGTCTCTTCGACGGCAGGGCGTTGGGGCAGTGGAAAATCACCGACTTCGGCGGACAGGGTAATGTCTACGTAAAAGACGGCAGTATCTTCCTCGAAATGGGCAACGACATGACCGGCGTTACTTGGGCCGGTCCGCTCGTCCGAATGAACTATGAAATCGAGCTCGAAGCAATGCGGGTCGCGGGAAGCGACTTTTTCTGCGGGCTGACCTTTCCCGTCGATGCCAACTCGTGCTCGCTAATCCTCGGCGGATGGGGCGGTGGGCTCTGCGGCCTCTCCAATATCGATTACTATGACGCCGCTAACAATGAGACCACGCAAATCGTCTCGTTCGAGACCGGACGATGGTACCGGGTCCGCCTCCGCGTCACGCCCAATAAGATTGAAGCCTGGCTCGATGACGAAAACCTTGTAGATGTCGTAACGACCGGCAGAATAATCGACATCCGACTGGAGGTGGACCTTTCTCAACCGTTGGGGATTTCAACCTGGCGCACCACCGGAGCGATTCGCAACATCTATTTACAAACGCTTTCGGACTAACCGCGGCCTTACTCAGCTGCTGTCTCAACCTCGACCGGCACACCGACTGCCCGGCGCTTGAACAAGTCTATCTGCATCCATCTGTTACTCTTAAATCTCCAGCGATTAGCCAGCCCCACTGCTGCGATACTGACAGCCGCCGCAATCCACGGACCCATATAATCTAAAGATGGCACCAGCCTGACTACGAGCCAGCCGCCGAGCCCCAGTATCAACACCGCTCCCACCGCCGAGGCGATAGCCGGCCAAACCGTATCACCTGCTCCACGCAGAGACCCGCCGTAAATAATCCTTGCAGCGTGAAAAACCTGATACACAGCCGCACAAATCAGAATATTTGCTCCCGCCTTGATTACCTTGGCGTCAGAAGACCAAAGAGCCATCAGGTTATTTCTGAACACAAGAAAGCAAACCCCGACCAATCCCATATAAACCAGTGCAACCCTTAAACACGCACTCGTCTGCTTAACCGCCAGGTCTTTTCGGCCCTGTCCTATTGTCTTGCCGAGCGCTGCTGATAGGGCAGTCGCTATACCCACAACCGGCATAACCGAGATACTTGTGTACGAAAGTACCGCACTTGTCGCAGCCAGCGCTTCTGTCGCCTCTGTGCCGTATCGCCCGACCAGCCCAAACAAAATCATCCCCCAGAATGCCACATTCACCATCAGTCCAAATCCTGCAGGAAGCCCTACTTTCAGCAAATCATACATCTTTGAGAAATCGATATTTACTGTTTTCCTGGACTGAAATTCTGCGTTTATTTTGCCGCTCAAGAACACAGCCATATTAATAACGGCCGCAACCCCTATCCCGATAAATGTCCCCCACCCAGCACCTGCAATCCCCATCTCCGGAAAACCCAGCTTGCCGAAAATCAATACATAGTTAGCTGCTACGTTAACTACCTGCCCACACAACGATGCACACATTGTAATAATCGGCCGATGTATACCCATAAAGAATTGGTTGCCTGACCAATTAATGACCGCCAGCACGTGAGCGTAAAGCATAATTCGAAAATATATCACTTCCATCTCGGCCACTGCCGGTGGTTGTCCCATCATCTCGAATATCCACGGTGCAGCCGGCCACATAATCGCCACCACAGCCAGAAAGTACGCCAATCCCATATATATCACCTGCCAGAAATAATTCGAGCAGCTCTTCTTGTCGCCTCTGCCAAGGCTCTGACTTACAAACGTGTTTAGACTGGCCATAGCGCCTATCGCAAAGCCGCTGGGCAGGAAGCTGACAAGCCCGGCCGGCAAAATCGCCGCCAGTGCCTCCGTCCCCAAACGTGAAACCATAAACCTGTCCACGAACTGCATAATGGTGAACGATATGGTCGTTACCACCATTGGTGCCGCCAGCTTCAGCATATATCTTAGTGAAGTCTCGTCGGCAGCACAATTCTGTGACAACAGCGATGATTTGTCAGTCATTGACTAAAACCCCGTTTATTCGGATTCAGCTTCTTTAGCAGCGTCTCAGCCGATATGCCCAAAACCTGCACATGCTTGATTGGTTTGGTTTTGCCGGAGATTATACTAACAGCATTCTTTTTCACACCGAGTTGTTTCGCCAATAGTTCAATAAGGCGCTCATTTGCTTTTCCTTTCTCAGGTGCCGCCGAAACCTTAATCTTCACCATCTCATCGAGCAAGCCACAAACAGCCGTCTGACTACTGCCGGGCACAACCTTTGCCGCAAAAATCACACCCTCATCAATTTCTTGAATCGTCAGATTAGCCATAGATAATATATACGCCTAATGCTAAATCTCTCTGATATTTCTGCCAATCGCCATCTGCACATACTTTTCAATCTGCTCGGCAAGCTCACCCAGAGACGCAAGCTGAAAATCTTCATAATGGCCCGGGACAAAATCACCGTTCAATGCCTTCTTGAAGATTCTAACTCGTATGACGGACGGCTCGGCGTCCGGCTTACTGAAATCGCTGTCTTTATGCTCGGTAAGCTCGACACGCCAGTCCTCGCTTATAAAAACCAGGCACTTGCCCGTAAAAACCGCTGTCGGAAAATAATCGCATAGTAATTTAAGAGTTTCCATTTGTTACCCTGCCAGAGCTCAGTTACAACTCAATTGATGGCTCGCAATGACAATTCCTCAAATCACAAGTCACAGACCACCAAAAAGCAAATAGCGAAAAACGCAAAACCATAATCTAAAATTCAACTGCGCCGTCTCTGTCGAGACAGTTGACGCCACGCATTCATAGACCGCTTCAGGTTCTCGTACGCATCGCCACCTATCCCATATCCTTGCAGCCCTACAGGACCGGTATAACCCAGTTCCTGGAGCGTTTTCATAAACTTATAAGTGTCAAACGAGCCGCGGTCCAGCGTCTGAATCAGGCGTTTCCAATCTTTTCCTCCGCTGTCCGCACCATTAACGGTTACCACGAACAGGTAAGGCATCGCCGACCTTATCAATGGCTTCATATTTTTCTCGTCGTCGACCATTAGCCAGTGACATAGATTGAAGGTTACTCCCACGTTTTTCCGCTCCACCTTCTTTACTACTCGCACAGCATCTTCAACCCGCTCGACCCAGAATCCATAGTGCGGATAAAGCGCAACGCGCAGCCCTGATTCCGCCGCCATATCTGCAATCTCTCGGATAATTTCCACCGCTCGCGCATCGCCTTCGGGTGAAGACGCCTTGTACTTCTTGCTTTGCACATAGAGCCAGAGTATCGTATTGCGTCCCTTTAATATCTTGATTGCTTCTTTTAATTCTGGACCATACTTCTGCTGACCGGAATCTATATTTACGCCGAGATAGACTGTAAAAAGTCTCAGCCCGTTCTTGTCCAGTTCTTCGGCCATCTCAGCCAGCCCCTTACCTGCCGTGTACCCTATCCCGGCATATCCCAGTGCCTTGACCATCTCGACCTGCTCTCTTGCGCTTTTGTGTTTGGCATCTTTCGTTGTGGTATCCATCGCAAAGAACGGATTTGCCCCCGCAGGCTCAATCCAGATATTGCGGTACGCCACCGGCCCGTGGTCGCCTTGCAGCATAAGCGGCCCGACCCTCTTTTCATCATTATACGCACTGGACCGTGTTGGCCCGGAAAGTACCACATCCTCGTGGACCACGATGCCGTTGTGGACAACCTTTTCAAACCTGGCGTTGGCAATCTTCCGCCCACTTTTGTCAAAACGCGGAGCCCGGAAAATAACATCGAACGTTTGCCATTGGCCTGGCGCTCGCGAGGCATTGACCCGCGGCGGGCGGCCTTCGTAACCCTTGTTGGGGCTTCTGTTATTGTCCCAGCGCTGATAGATACCGCCGCAGTCGGAGTGCTTCGGCTCGCCCGCGCCCCAGCTATCGAACACCTGAATCTCGTAGCGCCCCATAAAATACACGCCGGAATTGGAGCCCTTTGGGATCATAAACTCGATATGGGCCCTGACATCACCAAATTCTGCTTTGCTTAATATGTTCCTTGTTCTCCCTGTCGGCCCATTCACAATCACACCGCTGCCCGGCTTGCTGCCGAGCAGTTTCTCATTGTCAGAACGCATAAAGGTATCGCCGACAATTTCCCATTGCCCGGTATTACCCCGCCACGTGGAAAAATCACCGCCTACTAAATAGGTTTTTGCAAAATTGCTTTCGGCAAGACCTTTCCCCACCGGAAGCAAACAGAGAATCCCAGCAAACAATAAAATCGCCAAAATCTCTTTGCGTCGAATTTTCATAATTCCTCCTCTTCCAATAATCATTTATCATTTATCATTAATCATTTCACAAGTGCCACGGGCTGCGCATCGACCGTGACAGCATCCTATTCGCCTGCTCGTCATTGATGAACCGCTCCTTCTCCGGGTCCCATCTCAGTTTTCGTCCCAACAGCATTGAGATATTGCCGATGTGGGCGACTGTAAAGCACCGATGTCCTATCTCGGGTGGAAAGTAGCAGTCTTTACGCGATTTCACACAATCAAGAAAATTACGCTGCTCGCCCGCACGGCAAGTATAAAGATGAATCTCATCCGGACCAATCACAGAATCCAGAATGGATTTGGGCTCCGCCTGCAACGGTGCTCTCCAGCCGCGATTCCCTATCCATCCCTCGGTCCCCTCGAATCTAAGGCTGGGCGTGCCGGATGTAACTATCAGCTTAACGCCGTTGTCATATTTGTACTCGATTCTGTACTCCTTCGCCGTATCGTAAAGGCCTCCTTTGCAGAACACACCCTTTCCCTCAACTTCCACAGGCCCTGTATGTTCGGTGTCGTTTCCCCATTGTGCTCCATCGAGCAGATGCGCTCCCCAGTCGGTCAACTGTCCGCCGGAGTAAGCCAGAATCCACCGAAAGTTCCCGTGACAGCGGTCTTTGGTATATGGCGCCCACGGCGCCGGCCCCAGCCACATCTCGTAATCGAGACCTTCAGGCACCGGCAGGGGGGTTGGGTCACCGGGATTATGGGGACCACTGGGCAACTCCACGTGGATTGTATGGACCTCACCAATCCGACCGTTGCGAACCAGTTCACACATACGGTGATACACATCCACCGACCTATCTTCCGTTGACCACTGAAAAACCCGCCCGTAACGTTTCATCGTCTCGACCAGGACCCTTCCTTCCGCCACCGTCAATGTTGGCTTTTCGCAAAGGATGTCTTTGCCTGCCTTGGCTGCTGCCACAGCCATAACCGCATGCCAGTGGTCAGGCGTCGAAATCATCACCGCGTCGATATCATCCCGCGCGATAACGTCACGAAAATCCTTGTACCTGGCACAGTCCTTGTTGCCGTACTTCTGGTTCACTATATCACGAGCTCTATCGAAACGATTGGTATCGACATCGCAAACGGCAACAGCTTGAGCGTCAGCGTTACCAAGGAACGTCCTCAGATTCCCAATTCCCTGTCCGCCGACACCGATAAATCCTAATGTAATCCGATTGCTCGCAGCCACACTGCCGGCCTTACCCAGCGCTGACGAAGCAACAACGTATGGAAATACTATTGCCCCAGCCGTAACACCAGCAGCTTTTTTCATAAACCTGCGGCGAGTGATAACCTCTCTTCCTTCCATAGCACAATCTCCAATTGTTCGTTCGTTTCTCAGAACGAGAGCAGACACTGCCAGATGTACACGTAGCCTAATGCGTCGATG
>JAUVYQ010000151.1 GCA_030603035.1 Phycisphaerae bacterium
AACTTTGGCCCGTATGTTTCCTCTCGTCAAGTCGCTTCTTCGTTTCGTCGCTCACCTTTATGTTTGGCGTTTTACCACCGCTACTATGGTATCCTCTGGTGTATTTAAGTGTTATGGTATATTACCTCCAATCGAGGGTCGGGGAGTCCCTTTACCTCACGATTACTAGTTTTCTAGTCGGGTAGTTCCCGAACGTGAAGAACCCGAAAAAGCTCCCCGTCAAGACCCCCCGACCGAGCGGTAGACTGTCCACCGTTTCTTGGTGGACTCTCGATATCCGTCTTGGCACTAGGGATCCCCGCAGGTAGATCCGGTAATTTATCTTGCCCAACGCCCGCCAGAAAACATCAAAATACTGCTGGGTCGCGGCGTAGAACGAGATTAGGGTCTTTCTGAATTCCTTCAACGCACCGACAAATGCTTCGGTGTCCCTGAATTTTCCCTTTTCAGGAGGTGGGATAATCTCTTCAGCTTCATCTATGAACAGCGAAATGTAGCTACTAGCGTAATCCGCTGGGAACCGTTGGATTAAAAATCTGGCAAAGCCGACCCAGTAGCTTCTCTCTTTCTCAAATGGAAAATACAAGACATTCAATTTCCCCACCACGCAGGCTTTTAAAAGGTCGTGGTAACTCGAGTTTATGATTTTGAGGCCGACATCGAGCTCCTTGCCGGTCGCATCGTAAAACTTTGGCCTGCACTGGAAGGCGATTATGTTAAGGTGGCCCGGGAACCTGAACTCCTGCCCTGTCTTGAGGCCCCGAAAAATGCATATCTCGTTATCAGAAATTCGCGAAGCCAGCCCGTGGAGTAGCCCTGTCTTTCCTGAATCGGGCTTGCCCGTTATCAATGCGGACTTACCCCCGTGAGCTATATTCTTCTCTAAAATCTCTTTCAAACTAATATACTGGATACGCATACATTCCCCCCATCAATTGATTGTGTTACAAGTAGTAAAAAGTTAACGAAAAAACAAAACCCCCGTATAATTGCCCCTTTCGGCGATTGAAACCATAACAGGCGAATTCGGGTGGGCCAGATGGGTTCAAAACCCGCAAGATAGAATATACATTCCGTCAGAAAAGCTCCCACCCCTTGTTTTTACCCTCCGAGGAACATGAAGCACACCAGCCTGACCACGGCCAGCATAGCCAGTATCGTAGTGCCGAGCCCAAGCTTCTTCATCACAATCCTCCGAGAATATCGAGCCCGTACAGGAGGCAGATCATGGAAGCGTTGAAGGCAAAATGGAATCGGCTAGGGCCAGCCACGGCCCGATGGATTCTGCGGGGCAGGGGAACAACGTAAGGATGGGCAGGCGAGACATGATGGTAATCGACACGGCAGGACCAAATGTTTGGGCACAGGGGAATGAATCCCCTGGCTTTACGTTTTGCGTGTTGCCGAGCATTGCACAATTTGCCTTTTGGACTTTGACGATACTTTTTAGTGTAGCGTCGCATTTGTTCTTTGACATATGGACGTTGGTGATATTCTTGGCAATGCTTTTTGATTTCTGGACGTTGCCGATACAACCGATAATTTTTTTTGGCTTCGGGAAGTTGACGATACTCCCGCATATACCTCCTTGAGCGTACCCTTCCCTTCTCTTTAATCCCTGGACGCTGGTGATACTCTTTTAGATACAGCTTTCTGTGTGTTTTTACTTCTGGGCGTTGGCGGTATTTTCGTGTCCTCCCCTTGACTTCTGGTTGGCGTTGATATTCTTTTGCGCGTTGTAGCTCATACATATGCACTTCTGAGAGATGGTAGTGTTCGCGCGCATACCTTCGTTTTACTTCCTTGACTTCTGGGTGTTGGCGGTATAACTGTTCTTTTTTCTTGCCTTCAGGACATTGGCGGTATTGTTTCATGTATAGTCGCTTGTGCGCTTTAACCTCTGGCCGCCGACAATATTTCCTATTATATTGTTGCCTGGCTTCGGGATCTTTAAGAGGCATGCTTGTCTCGCTCGAGAAGGAGATTTATAACCTCGCTCAGGGTCACGGCGCCGAACTCCTTTTTCTTTTTGACCAGGGCAGAGTGAACCCCGTCCGAAACTTTGACGGTCTTATCCATACTCCCACAGGTATACTATGGGTGAAGATACTTATAATCTTATTTCCACGCGGGAAGAAATGGATGCACTTCAAAGATTTTCTTGTCGATCTCGGCTGGCGGGGTTTGGTTGTATATCATCGCGATGTTCAGCCCGCGAATTTTCCACCGTAAATATTCATAATTCAGAAGCAAATCCGTCTTGCCAGTGAGATTTGTAAAAAGAGCACGGCGGATCGAATGAAATCCGAAGCCCTTTTGAAGATTAAGGTCTGCCTTCTTAACCATTCTCCAAAACAGATCGGCATACCCTTGGTCGGACTTGGACACAAAATCATATCCGGTAATATAATCCACGATTTCTTCTGGGATCAAATGAACACGCTCCCGCCCACCCTTAGCGGTATGAATCCGAATGGTCCCTTTGTCGAGATCGATGTCAGTTTCCGATGCTCTTTTAATCTCGATTCTTCTGAGACCATATATTGAGGACAAGGATAAACAGCCTTTTTCCTCAGAATCTCCGGTCTCTTTTATCGCCGTGATGAGCCTGACCATCTCATCCTGTTTTATTGTCGGCTGAGAAGGATTTTCTTCGATCGGTGGCGGATCAATTTCGAATGGGATTTTTTGGCTCTTAAAAAACGCAAACAACGCATAGTAGATCTTCCTTGCGGTATTGTCACGCATATTGTACAGGTTGGCCAGATACGCCCTAGCATCGGACTCGTCGAACTCATCTCTCTTCAGTGTCCCCAAGAACCTAGTGGCTTCTGGAATGTAGGTCCGTAATGTAGCTCGCTTGACCCTTGCGCTCTTCAGGTAGATCTCGAAGTCCGAGAGCAAGTCTTTGATCCTCTGGTCCTGCATCCTATCTCCCCCGGCGTTTTTTGCCCTTGCGGATTGTGTACCCACCTTTGACCTTCGTCACGGGTCTTCCCCTGGCCCATCGCCTAGCCCATCGCTTCTTCTTGAATGTTCTGCCGACTACGGTTCTTGCTCCACGTGGCATCGCCTCACCCCCTTCAGATTACCCCTAACCGCTTCTTTCTGGGCAGGTTGTCTGGCGGCTTTACATCGATCCCCTCAAGGCTCTCGATGCTCAGGCGTGGCTTTTCCTCCTTCATCCCGCGCCCGAACAGAACGGCTTCCTCCCGGGCCTTGCGGTTTTGGGCCCATGTCAGCAGGCTGATGCGGTTGGCAAAGTTTTCAATAACATCTCCTTTCGTCATCTTTCCGCTCAGCATCCTGAAACGGTCGGCTACGGTCCTGTGGTACACTAGCATCTCTGCTACTGCGTTGTTGCTCAAGTCCCCTTGGGTGTCTACGATCTCGGGGACATCTTTCGGTATGCCGTGGGGAGTAGTCAAGAAATCCGTTATCTTTGGTAGCGCCCGCATCGCATCCGCTTTTTCTATATCGGTCTTTTTTTCAACCATCAAATCATCCCTTGATACTTCATAAATACCGCGCTAATGATAACTACGAGTATTATGACGAATATCCATATTTTCTTTGGACCGCCTGCGACATTCATTTTTGTGACTAGATTCCTAGCGCCCCTCATTGTCACACCCTCATGCACCATGATGTCCGCCTCCTCCGCCGAAATCGCGTGGTAGGGGTTGAACTCCTCCAGCCCTATCAACTTCGGTGTTCCCCCATCCAGCTTGCAGAAGACACAATACCGCTTCGGTTTCCCGCGCCAGTTTTTCTCCGTGAATATTTTCTGTACAACTTCTTCCTTGTCGAGTTTCAGCGATTTTCCGTTATGGGTTATCTCCGATTTCATGTTGTCTATTGTTCCAAGGCCGTGTTCCGTTAGTTTTCCCTGCTCGATTACCATCGCCTTGACTTCTTTCGGCCCGGAGTTACGGAAGGGGATAGACATTTCACCCACCCACGAATTGCGCCAATACTGCCAAGCCGATGACCCAGAACGGGAGGGTCTTTAGATTGAATATTTTACCAAATGAAGCAATCAAATTACCCCTACCATGATGTTGTCGATTCAACCCTCGCAACATCGGAATGTACCATGTTCCCCACTTGACATTTTCCAACGGATTTTGTATTTGATGTGAATTCTCGGCTTCCGTTGAAACTTTGGCGACGCTGGCGACTCCTTTCGACACCGCATTCCCTTCCTGGAATATCAGCATAGGGGAATCTTTGTAATTCTGGGTTGTGAGGATCCCTTTTTCCATGTTCAGATACGAACCACGGCCGTAATGAACGTGGCTCTCCCTAGAATTGATTTTCTTCTTGGCGATGGTGAAGTCCCGGCACAGGATCAATGCGCTTATTCCGCCCATTCCATCCCCATTCCGTTAATTTCTATACCGTTAGTTATTATAAGGCTTACCGTTCTATCAATCCTCCTTGCTCATCAACGCGGTGACTAGGAAGTATATACCCAGCCCAAGATAGATCATAGCCAACCAGATGGTGTCGATGAAGTAGAGTCCGGAGAAGATGAAGACGATTCCCGCGAAGGACGCGAAGACCACGTTGCCGAAAGCCAAAGCAATTATCATCAGGACGAGGGGGAACAGGAACATCGCGGCGGCCACTAGGTCGAAGTCGATTGGTGGCTCTGCATCAACTTCACCGACCGTGCCGACCACGAATCCCCACACATCCGACTCGACCTCTTCCCCGTCGAAGTAGGCGATGACCTTCCAGTAGTAGACCCCGTTGTCCAAAGCGTTTTCGGGTGAGATCTGGTAGTGGTTCTCGAACAGTATCCTATCTTCGATGGGCGATGAGAAGTCCTGGTTGTTGTCCACCAAGAGCCGGTAGTTGTCCGCATACGAGTCCGACCACTCGAAGTAGGGTTGGTTCTCAATCGGCTTGTCGAGTTCGGGACCGTGCAAAATCACCCAGAAGCTCTGCGTATCAGAATTTTCCCCCCATTCGCCTGCTGCATCCTGCGCTCCCACAAAGAACACATACATTTGCCCGTGCTCCAAGCCGTCCCAAGACACCTGCGCCGTTTGCCCGTTCTCAATCCAGATGTTGTCTATCAGAGAATTGTCGGAGTTGTCATAAAAGTGGACATTCATATTATCCCCGTCATTATCTGTTCCCACGCAAGAAATTGTGACACTCGTGGTTGTCTGTACTTCTGCTGGCTGGAGGTTTGTAGGCGTTGTGGGTGGGGTATTCATCCTAAACTGGTCGGCTATCGTATAGCTCGTTGACCACTCGTAACCATCCCAACTCCTCAAACGGTAGTCATAAGTTAAGCCATCCGCTAAAGGATACGTAGAGTGCGAGGCATTCTCGCCTAAGTTGAATGTTTCATTAGTCGTGCTTCCATCAACTTCCGTAGGTGTAGAATCAGTTCCAAGGAAAATGAAGGTTGTAACAGTATCCCCATCTCCGTCTGTTCCTTCAGTCCAAGTTATTGTGGGAGAATGATCCGTTAAATTCATCCCTAAATTTGTGAAGTTAGTTGGTATCGTTGGCAACGAGTTCACTATGAAGCTCTGCGTTGCCGAGTTATCCCCCCAGTTGCCGTTGTCGTCCTGCGCCCCTGCGAAGAATGTGTAGGTGTTGCCCCTCGTCAGTCCGCTCCAAGTCACCTGAGCAGTAGTTCCATTATCAGCCCAGACATTATCAATCAAAGATTTATCGGAGTTATCATAAAAGAAAACGTTCATCTGGTCGCCATTGTTGTCCGTCACATCGGCGGAAATTGTTACGTTAATCGTGGTCTGCCTCGCCGAAGGTTGCAGGTTCGTCGGCTTGTTCGGAACCATTTCCAAGGTCTCCTCGCCGCCCCAACTTCCCCATGCCGGCTCTGGGTCGGCGAAATTTCTGCCCTTTATTTCGTCACACCAAAAGTAGACGGGATAACTACTATAAGAATAGCCTCCAAATCCAATATAGTAATTTTCAGTATATGACGACACATCTACCTCAGCTGTACCTGTAAAGTATCCTATAGGAGTTCC
>JAUVYQ010000403.1 GCA_030603035.1 Phycisphaerae bacterium
ATCGGTTGGCCTGCTGGTTCTTTTTCCACCCCCACCCTGTCGGGCTCGTACCTCGCCCTAAGGGTAGGGGGCCCCCTGGCTTTCCTGACGTTGACGCAGACGCTTTCGCCCGACGGAGCAGCTGCCTGCATGTTCCGTCTATGACATGCCGGCATTTCATTGTGCCGGCAGGCAGTTAGCCGGTCGGATCCTGATTAGTCTATTTGTATATGTAGTTTAGTAGATATATCTTTGTGGTTTAGCAGTTCCGTAGTTCGCTTTTTTTATAAACCAAAATTTAAAATTATGAAAACTAAATGGGGCGCCCTTGTGGTCGACGGTCGAAACAAGATCGGTGGCCACGTGGCAAGTAAAAACCGTGCCGGTTCTTACTTTCGTACTAAGGTAACCCCAACCAACCCCGGATCTTCTTACCAGGTTAATGTCCGCAACCGGCTTGCCGGTATCTCAACGGCCTGGCGTGGCTTAACTGACGCACAGCGTAGAGCCTGGAATTCTTCTGTTGCTTACTTTGCACGTACTGACATCTTTGGCGATCTTCGCAATCCCTCTGGGTTCAATCTTCATCAAATGCTTAACAATAACCGCTTGAATGTTGATCAAGCTATGCTTACAACTCCGCCTATGCCTCAAGCTGTAAATGCTTTTACTTCTTTATCCGTTGCTGCTGCTGCAGGTGCTCAAACCATTACCCTCACTTTTTCGCCGGCACTTGTTGACACTCACGTCACCCCTGTCCGGGCGACTCCCTCTATTTCCGCAGGTGTTACTTTTGTTAAGGCTGAGTACAGGCAAGTTACTTATCTTAATTCAACACAGGTATCCCCGTTTGACCTTGAAACTCACTATATTGCACGGTTTGGCTCTATTGGTGCAGAGGGTACTAAAATTTTCGTCCAAATGTTTCAAATTTTAATTGCCACCGGTCAGGCCGGCATCCCGATCCAGGCTTCCTGTATTGTTGCAGCTTAAAACCACTGATCAATGAAATTTTGGCTATTTCTTACAAAGGCTTACAGAACCTTCTTTTGCGTTGCAAAGTA
>JAUVYQ010000186.1 GCA_030603035.1 Phycisphaerae bacterium
TAACCAGCAAAGAATCCCCCGAACCACGCAACGGCCGAACCGGCCAGTCGTAACCTTTCAGCTGCAAGCTCCGCAGCACACCTGCCGAAACCTCGAGCTCCGTTTCCACAGTCATCGGCCGTACTTTCGGGCCTCCAAAAACATACTGTACGCGTTTTGGCTTCATAAATGCACTTTAAAAAGTGAGGGGGGGGCGGGTAACACGCCCGCCAGCCCAGAAACAGTTCCGTCAACCCTATTGAAAAATCCTACTGTTTTCAAGCTTTTTTCGTTGTTCCTTGACCTTCCAGACATGAAGAAATCCAGGGCAAGGAAAAACCTCGACAGATACCAGAGAAAGCCCCGACCAGAACAAGGGAATCCCTTGTCCGCTCCGCTGCACGCGCAGAGCTCGAGCGCAATGGCGTTTTTCCATACCTGACATTTTTCCCCATCCCTCCATGGGGCAAAAGATAGCTTACCCTAATTCACAAGCCCCACACTCCGAGGATTGCCCGAAAATCGCATTTTATCGCCCAAATTTGCGTATTTCTGGTACTGTCGAGAATTAAGCCTGGCAATTTTTGTCTTCCTCCTAAGCCACTCAGACTCCGCCTCTTTAGCTTGTGATGGCGGTTCCTCCGCCTGAATCATTGGTTTTGTCTCAGTATCCGGCTTGCTCGATGCAGCCAGCAATCGCTTAATCTCCGCCTGCTTATACTGCTCAAACTCCACAGAGGTCATATCACCACAGACAATGCATTCCTGCTCAGTTTGTTCCACATGCTTATACTCTCTCGCCTCCTTGCTAAGTTTGATCCTGTGACCCTCTCGCAGTCCATTGTTCAATCCGCCGATTACATAGCCAGCCGAAGGTATCGACAACGCCCTCAGGTCGTCATCTGTCCGCCCTTTGCGCGCGTTGCCCACCTTAGCTACCCAGTTCTTGATCATATTCTCTACTGATTCCGGGTCCCCACGCCACTGAATCGCAATCAGCCTGGCTATCTTCCAGTGAACCCCGGTATATCTTAGTAAATCGAATAGCTTACTGTCCGTTCGCCTGTCAAAAGACAAACCTTTCCTCCCATGCGCAAATCTTTCGCGAGCGAAGCGAGCTTCAAAATAGCCGAACGTAGTGAGGGTGTTTCTCATTGGATGACATTTTTCCCCACCCCTCCTTGGGTATTCGTCAGACACGACCATCGCTCCAAATGCTTCCAGATGGTACCTATTCGTCCGCCCACCGTTCTTTCGCCCTGGCCTGCGTCCAATCCAACCCCACGCAGCAAGCACCACAAGGCAGCCTCTCACAGTCTTCCTGTCTAACCTCAGAAACTTTGAAGCTTCTCTAATTGCAAACCATGCCTCCTCCTTATGATTTAGCCTAAACATCACGTAACCGAATACAAGTGCCTGATTTATACTCAAACCCTGCCCCGATATCCATTGAGGATCAACGAACACATAATCCGTAATCAACGCAGGATTCAATATGTAGTAATGATTACACTTGCCCCTGCGATCCACACCAATCAGCTTTGCCTCCTCAAGTATCCTGACAAGACGATAAACATGCCTCTCCGACAACCTGCTCTCAAGTGAAAGTGTAATGTGTGAAGGATAGGCTCCATCATTGTCGGACTGATACGCCCTCAAAACTGCCAACAGATAATAAGCCGACTGCTTTACCCGAGGTAAACAACTTCGCCCACAGGGTACCCTAATCAGCTTCTCCAGATGACAACTGTATTTATCCCCCTGCATAACCGGACATTCTGATCTTGCTTCTCCATCAAAATCCGCAATATTCAACGGATAATCGTAGAATCGGTCCTCAAAATAGTTTAGAAAAGCGACCTCTTGTTCTGATTTAGACTTGACTTTCCCCCCCAACGTAGTCGATGATTTACTACATTGTTTATGCATAGTGGTATTATCGGCAAGTGCTGAATTGCGTCAATAGTTTTTTTGGTCAGCTTATGAGGCTATTTAACTTCTTTCCAACCCTGACATCGTACCAGACCTCTTGTGGTCGGAAAGAATCGGTCTTCGGGAACTTTGTCCAGACCCCCGTATCTTCAGCTAACATGTGCGGATAGTGATGCCTGACCAGAGGTTTCGTCCCTTGCCCGAGATCAACCAATCTGGTACCTCCTTTGGTACTGATGAGATCGCTGCTGATGCGTTCATGCATCTTGCCGGTATGCCACGCCTTGCGATGTCATTCATCAACCCGGAACCCGCAGCACCCCCTTGACACAGCCCTGCCGATAACTTATCTATGAGCCATTTCACTAGGAAAGGACAAGTCATGGATGACCCTGAAACGAAAAACGTTTTGTATTACGGCGATAACCTCGACATCCTTCGGCGCTACATCAAAGACGAAACCATCGACCTCGTCTATCTCGACCCGCCCTTTAAGAGCAATCAAAACTACAACGTGCTTTTCACAGAACAGAATGGCAGCCGTGCAGCAGCTCAAATCGAAGTTTTCAAAGATACCTGGCAGTGGGATTTTCAAAGCTCCAAATATTTTGTAGAGATAGTCGAAGCCGGTGGCAGAGTTTCGCGGGTAATGCAAGCCTTTCAAACCTTCTTAGGTGAATGTGATATGCTGGCTTATCTGTCAATGATGGCGCCCCGTTTAGTAGAACTCAAACGAGTGCTGAAATCCACAGGCAGTATCTATCTGCACTGTGACCAGACAGCAAGCGCACATCTGCGACTCCTTATGGATGCTGTATTCGGCCCAGGTAATTTTCGTAATGAGATTGTCTGGCACTATGATTACGGAGCGAGAGGAAAAAGGAGTTTCGGCCATAAACACGATAGCATATTTGCTTATTCACTGAGCAATGATTTTGTTTTTAACACAGACTCAATTCTAGTCCCTTATACAAGTGGCATGACCAAGTGGAGATATACAAAAGGTGGTCAGAAAGGTAAGGAAATGCCAAAAGGTAAAGTCCCCTCCGATGTCTGGGATATTAAAATTAACGCCATGTCAAAAGAGCATCTCGGTTATCCTACACAAAAGCCGGAAGCCTTGCTCGAGCGAATCATCAAAGCCAGCAGTAACGAAGGTGACACCATTCTTGATCCCTTCTGCGGATGCGGAACTACGATTGCGGTTTCTCACAGATTGAAGCGCCGTTGGATTGGAATTGATATTACACACCTTGCTACTACACTTATCAGGCATCGACTTCAAGACGCTTTTGGCAACCAGGTATCCGAGACTTATGAAGTAATCGGCGAACCCAAAGACCTATCAGGTGCAAATGAACTGGCTAAGACCAAACCCTATCAATTTCAATGGTGGTCGCTTGGCTTAGTCGGTGCTCGACCTGTCGAGCAAAAGAAGGGTGCTGACAAAGGCATTGACGGTCGTCTTTACTTCCACGATGAGCCTGAGAGTAAGAAGACAAAGACCAAGCAGATCATATTCAGTGTGAAAGCCGGACACACAGGGGTATCGCATATTCGAGACTTGCGAGGAGTTATAGAACGAGAGAACGCCCAAATCGGTGTATTGATCTCGATGGAACAACCAACAAAGCAGATGCGTACTGAAACGGCAAGTGCCGGATTCTATAAATCTTCCTGGGGGACGAAACATCCGGTATTGCAAATCCTTACGATAGAAGATTTGCTAAGCGGCAAAAGCGTAGATTGTCCACCTCTCAGGCAAGTAGATGTTACATTCAAGAAGTCACCACGAGCTAAAGAAAACCCAGGGGAGCAATATCACTTTTCTCATTAATAGAACATACAAATCAAAACCGAAAAAAACACTGTTCAAAACTTCTAATCTGTAAAACTACCTAAGACACATACCCGAACAACCGACAAAACGATGGCAACAAAGACCATCGCCAACCACAAATAAGACCACGCTTCGCCGTTCATAGTCCGGCGAAGCTGAATAATCTCAAGTCTCCTCGAGCGCTGAATCGGCGGCACCAGGCCACCGATTAGCGCCAACCGCCGCCCTGTCAGGGCGGCTCGAACAATCGCCTTAAGCGCAACCGCCGCCCTGTCAGGGCGGCTCGAACAATCCCATCGACAAAGGCTGACGCCGCATCGTAGCTTCTTACAGTAAATTGAACCGCCTCGACTTGCCGCGTACTGAGCTTCGGGGCTGCCGCCCCGGACCCTGCTAAGCCCGCCGGTTCTAATTGTCGTCTAATCCCTGGTCCCTTCCGACAACCAAAAACTTTGGACCGGCGGGCTTGTTTTACAAAGCAGAATACCTGCTGCCTATCGGCAGCCGGTTTCTGCTTTTCTCTTGCCGTAACTACCCTCTGCTTTACGCTTTCACGTTACCGCATACGCT
>JAUVYQ010000379.1 GCA_030603035.1 Phycisphaerae bacterium
GCTGTTCGTTGGTACGATCTAATGGAGGCGATCTCCGAGATTCTGGGGGTGAGAAGACTCCGGCGCAGACTGGTGCAACAGGCCTCGGGAAGGGTTTTGGAGATTGCCGTCGGAACCGGGAACCGCTTGATCTCGTCCGCCAGGCGAGGTTGACGCTGATCGGTGGTCAGCGAACCTTTTTCGGCATCTTCGACGTGATTGAGGCCATGCCCTCGGGGCCGGCACCTGCTGAGTAATCACACCCAAGGAAAGGGGGAGCAAAAATACCACAACTCAACCGATGTTTAACAGCCATTGCCATCCTGGTGGTAGCGCTGGGGCGAGTATAACATGCTGGGCGTGCTGCAACAGCTGGGCATGCTTTCATTGCCGGGATAGCCCGGGGAGTAAACCCTGTAGCCCACCCTACCAACAGGGAGATCAGGAAATAGATCAAAGCTGGTTGCCGCCGTATCGCTTAACAGGGACCGCCGACTCCGCTGCCCTTCGTCGAACTTGCCTGCAGCGACTTCGGCAATCTCGAACACATTAGACAATACTGCAAAAAGAAAATTGTGAGGTGATAAAAATGAAAAAGTATAGCGTGCCAGAAATATCTGATGGTGTATACTGGGTCGGGGTAAAGGACTGGAACCGCACAATGTTCGATGCTCTTATCCCCCTTCCTCAGGGAACAACCTATAACGCCTATCTGGTGAAGGGAAAAGAAAAAACTGTTCTTATTGATACTATCAATCCAGGATTCGAAAAAGAATTGGGTGAGAAAATTGGTCAGGTGACAGATCTAGCTGATCTAGATTACGTGGTGATGAATCATGCTGAGCCAGATCATGCTGGTTCGATTCCATATATAATCAAGGTAAGTAAAGAAGCATCGCTCATTACCACCGAAAAAGGTGCAAAGATGGCGAAAACCTACTATAACGTGCCAGAAAAAAGAATAAAAACAGTTAAAGATGGAGATGTCATTGAACTTGGTGGTAAAACCTTGAGATTTATCGAGGCTCCCTGGCTCCACTGGCCCGAAACGATATTCACCTATCTTGTCGATAATAAAATTCTATTCTCCTGTGATTTCTTTGGGTCTCATACTGCTTTTGGACTCTACGATGAGGATGTTGAAGAATTAATTCCCTTGGCCAAGAGATATTTTGGTAAAAT
>JAUVYQ010000367.1 GCA_030603035.1 Phycisphaerae bacterium
GTTTGAAAGGCCTGTTTTTTCAGTAAACTTTTTGATACTGTTTCGGGCTTTGGTTATCATCTCAGGTGTCATATCAACGCCAATTACAAATCCATCCTTACCGACCTTTTGTGCAGCAATAAAAACGTCAAAGCCGCCGCCACTTCCAAGGTCTAAAACAAACTCACTTGGTTTTAATCCGGCTAAAGCGGTTGGATTTCCGCAGGACAGGCCCATATTAGCACCGTCGGGCAGTATGGATAAATCCTCCTGCGAATATCCAATACCCCTTGACAGGTCGGTGGGGGAGTAGGAACCACAACACGAAGCTGAAGCCCCACAGCAAGAACCATTTGTTTTTGCAATTTCTGAGTATGCTTTTCTGACAGATTCTCGAACATTTTCATCTTTTTCAATATCAACTTGTTTTGCCATTAACATTTCCTTTTATAAAAAGAATAATGATTTATTCTATGTGCCTTCTTTGCCTGTGAGATTATCAGGCAGCTTCTCAACAAAGGCCTTTATTTCATCACGAACCCTTCGAAATACCGCCATAATCTCTACTTCGCTGCCGGCCGCAAAATAAGGGTCGTCAAATGATTTGTGGACGTGTTTTGTTCGGCCGCCAAACACAGGGCACTGCTGCCTGGCATTATCACAAACCGTAACGACATAATCAAAGTCGATACCCACAAGCTCATCGACGCCCTTGGATGTGTGACCCGAAATATCAACGTCTGCTTCGGCCATCACTTTTATTGTCCTTGAGTTAACCCCAATCGGTCGGATTCCCGCAGAGTATGCCTCAATGACATCACTCTTCAAATGCCTGGCCCAGCCCTCAGCTATCTGGCTCCGGCAGGAGTTGCCCGTACAAAGAAATAAAATTTGGATTCGATCTGACATAATCCTACGTCCCTTAACGCTCACTTGGTTATCAGGCAGCTTTTAATCACAGGAACTATTGCTTTCTCAATCAACTTTGGAACGTTCCCAGGAAATAAAAGCCTGCGACAATAAGCAGAACTCCAGCTATGATTCTTATGGCAGTCTCGGCCTTCTTTGCCTTGATTGCCGATTTACCGAAGGAGACTCCCAAGATTATTGCAGCCAGGGGCAAGCTGAAGCCGATCGCATAGGCGATAAGTATGGCTATCGTCCAGAAGGTGTAGCCCTGCAGGACAGCTACTGTCAACACGATTAAAATCCCCGGATTGCAGGGCATAGAG
>JAUVYQ010000205.1 GCA_030603035.1 Phycisphaerae bacterium
TTGGTGTGGTTTGTAGACTTTTCCGCACCATCGGCAAAACCATACTTCCTTAAACATAGCGTTACTCCTTTTTGTAGATCCGTCGGGACCATTTTAGAGGTAGTAACGCTCGATGTCAAGTTTTATTTATTGACCCGAGATTGGTTCGTTGACAGAAGCACGTACGGTGATCTCGGGATGGTCGGTGAGTTTGTTCTTGACGATCGCAACCTTTGCGTTTGCTTCTACTTCATCAACAACCTCGGTTTCTAAAATTACGGTAAGGTGCATTATGAGATCCTCTGAATATATGCAAGTGAATAGTAGGGCGGCAAGTGGGATTGTGAGTCGGTGATAGTGTCAACGTCAGCTCCGGCTCCGATTCCTCCTGGAGGCGGCGTGCCAAGTGAGTGGCTGTGTGTAGTTGAGCCGCCAGAGGCATCGACTGCATAAGTCGAACCGGCACCGACAACGAATTGGTCACGTAAATCAGGAGTACCATTTGTGCCATCGCACAACTGGTGATTGGTGGGGATATCGACGATAGCCCCGGACCATAATGCGATCATTCCGATTTCCATTTTACGCGGCACAAAAGGTATCGGCCCGGAATTTTTCCGACAACCTCCCATCTGCTCGGAGGATTCGGGCGTAACCCCATTGGTGTTGAAGTTCAGCAATGGCGAAAGCCACGGGTCCCACATATGGGCTGGCGGTCGGAGCACCGGTTACACCATTGACTCCGCCCTTTAAACGCCACGGGCCGGCAAAGAAGTTACGCTGAGCGTTTTGCGGTTGGCCCTGGAAGAAAAATATATGGGCTCCGGTTTCATCAGCCCAATCCATTGTGTCATCGTAGGCCCAGGTGATTTGTTGGGTCGCTTCTGAGCATGTGATTGCGAAAGTTGGATCGGACGCTGGAATCTCAAAAACAACCGGCCCTGCATCGATAATCGCGATGCCAACTTGTTTGCGAATTGCGTTGGATCTGATGTAGTGATTAAAGCCGGTAAGGTGGATCACTTCGCCGAGGCGGTTGGTCATGTTGACGTTGTCTCCGTAAAGGCCCCAGGCTGTGCGTTGGGCTGCTGTGAGTGTTTGTGCCCAGCGGTCGGTCAGGAAAGCGATCGCTCCTCTGATAGCTTGCTGTAATGCGGTGTTGGGGTTGACGGGCTTGGTTCTTGCTCTGGCATAATTGCCATAGCGATTTCGGGCGTAAGTGTTGCCGGCGACGCTGCCGGACATCTGGATCACTCCGCCACCAAATTTAACGAGTGCCATAATAAATCCTTTCAGTTAAGGTTTTCTCTTGAGATTACATACCGACCGGTCGGTTTGTCAAGTCTAAAATTGTGTGGGGTCAAAACTGACAAGGATGTTCACGTTGTTGGTTCCATCACGGATCCCGGCCCAGCGGTCATTAGCGGCGATATCTTTCTCTTTGAAGTAGAGCTCATCGAACGGGCCTAAGCCATAATCATACATCAAAATGAACGGATAATTTTCCTGGTATCCTTCAGCCATTTTATAGGCCCCACTGCTGGTTATACTGATTTTCGTTGATCCCCGGGCCCCACGTGACAAAGCCCTCACCGTTTTCAGAGAAGGCCGGCGGGACGGTAAGGGTGTTTATGAAGTGGGTTTTGCAGCCGAATATGACCGAGGTGTCCTGGAAGTAGGCTCCGACTCCATCTTCGGCTAGAAATAGTTCACTGAAATTCAACGGTGCACCCAATCGGTAGACGCAGGTCAAACCACTGCCTTTGAATTCCCATATGCAGCCGGCAGGTGCTTTCTGTTTTAGCAGATAGGTCCCTTTCCAGATTGCGGCAAGGGGTGCTCCAGCCTCAATGCCCGAGAAAACAACCTTGACGTATTGCGGGGTGTCTGTGTCTCCGAAAGGCTTGCCTAAACCCCAGCAGTTTGGGCAGTTAATGCCGAATTCATACTCGCCGGATTCTGGATCGAGAGGATTTCCCATAGCCTCAGTGTACGATTATATGACTATTAATAATAAAGTTTAAACTCTATTAGTAGTACTATAGTCTGTTACAAACTGGCTGTTTTTGCGGTAAGTGGTTCGAAAAGCGGTAGTTAACCTGTTAGCTTTTCGGTGGATAACCTGTGATTTAAATTGTGAGTTCTGTGATTTAAAAGGCCGGCGGGGACCCCGGCCTGTGAAAACATCCCTGTTTCCTCACAGAACTCACAGTAAATCTCACAGGTTATCCACCATTTTGCTCACAGGCATCAAAAAAACATTATTCCTATCAGCAATCCGATGGTAAACGAGCCATATATGATGCAGCACATTGTTTTTCCTTAAAGTATTAATTTGAATTACAGTATATTTTATACTGTTTTTTGAAGACTTTATTAATGACAGCCTTTTGTTTTGGGCTGTAATCTCGTTGCCAGCCCTGTCGGGCAACACTATCAATGAAGTCTTTTTCCCACTGGGGCAACAGTGGGTCACCAAACATTATGTCAAGCTTTAGGCAGTACTCACAGGAACAAATTTTGTCTGCAATATGTTCCATCATTAAAGCAATTTCACGGCATTTTCGAGATCATCCCTGTCAGGGTGGGTGTAAATCTGTGTTGAGCTCAGGCATTTATGTCCGAGCAGCTGTTGAACGACTCGGGCGTTCGTGACCCGCATCAGGCGGGTCGCGTAGGTGTGACGGAGCATATGCGGAGTGACCCTGCGTTTAAGGCTCCACATACCAGCGGCAAGGACGATCCGTTCGACTTGGCGGACGGTCATTTTCTTCCGGCCTTCTACTGAGCTTAAACAAAAACAGTTCATCGGATATTCAAATCGGGTCCAGCGATGAACAAAACATTGCTTAACGGCCTCTTTGGTCCTGGCTGTGAGTGGGACCGTGCGCTCGAGGTGGAGTTTTGCTATATCGGCACGGACAGTCAAGGCGTCCGCAGGACGGCCGAGGATAATCAGATCTGAAACTTTAAGCTGGACCAGCTCCCCGACTCGTATCCCTGCATCCAGCATAAGCAGCCCGGCTAGATAGTTTCGGAGTCCTTTGCGTTCTGCCTCGAATGTGCCTCGGCTTCGCCTGAGTGCCAGCAGGAATTGTTCACATTCCGGCGATGACAGTGTTTTGGGTGCTTTGGTCATAACAGGTCCCTTTCACATAAAGTTGTTAGCTGTTGAGAATGTGGTCACGTAACGAGTGGCATAACTGCCAGACTTCTAGGATAATATTGCAATTACTGTTTGTATGGGTGTGTGCTAAACGCCATAGGTCGGGGATTTGGATTTCGGTGATGGGCTTGGTGATTAACGGGTCTCGTGAGATTACTACGTTCTTTTCCATGATTTTTTCCTTTCAATTTAAGCCGACATTAAGTTTTCATGGAATATACCACAACCGACATTCTTTGTCAAGCGAAAAAGACATTATTTTTGCGACATTTTCTTTGTGCCGGCAAGATTGGTAGGTCGCAGTTTACACAAACAGCGACATTTCATGATCCTTATAATGGTATACAGGGGAACAATGCGGAGAAAACATAGGCTGAACGCATTAGATTGCCCCAGAATCGCCAAAGTCAAGGTGACCTGTACCCCAGGGCCAGAAAAATCAAGATCGGCCCTGTATGCGGAGCGAGTAAATACCAGCCCCCGGCGAAAGCAGATTGCGGGGTTGGTCTTTGCGTAGCACAGCTTTGGGCGATGCGGC
>JAUVYQ010000300.1 GCA_030603035.1 Phycisphaerae bacterium
GCCGGCCTCGGCAGCGGTTTCGAGGACGAAAACTATTCGGCTGTCGGTGCACGAATACTTGCCGGCCCCGATGATGTATATGCCAAAGCTGATTTAATCGGATTAAGCAACATTTTTTCTGTAAATTCTTTTTTCTTTTGAATTAGTAGATTCGTTTTCGTTCTCCATTTCCACAGTAATATCCAAATATCTTTTGCCAGCAATCCAGTCCTCGCTAATCTCCATCTCTATAGCACTGACCAATCTCAGCAGTGAAGACTCATTCGGAAACAGCCTTGCAACACGAGTACGACGCTTGATTTCTTCATGTAAACGCTCCAGCATATTTGTCGTACGCATTCGTTTTCGATGCTTAGTTGGCAGAGCAAAAACCCCCAGGCCTTCAGGGATATTATCCTCGATCCACTCGGACAAATGCGGGGCGGATTTGCTATATTTGGCAACGCACTTTTGCAGTCTCTCTTCGGCACAAGTACGATTCTTTGCGTTAAAAATGTCACGCAAATCTTCAGCTACGCCGCTACGCATAGAAACCTTCGGAACATACTTAACAGCGTTACGCTGCAAGTGGCATTGACACCTTTGCCAGATCACGCCGGTAAACTCCGCATTCAAAGCAGCCTTGAGTCCATCGTGATCATCAGTCACCACAAATTTAACACCCGACAATTCCCGTTTCTTCAAACTCTTAAGAAACTCTCGCCAGTGTGTCTCAGCTTCACTCAAAGAGACACTTACACCAAGGATTTCACGCCTGCCTTCAGTATTTACGCCAATGGCAGTAAACACCGCACAACTGACCACAGAGCCGTTTTTACGCACTTTCTCATAATGAGCATCCAGCACAAGATACATATATTCGCCAAGGGGTCGGTTACGCCAACTGCTTAGCTGTTCATCAAGTATTTTAGCTACCCTCGATACCTGTGTGCTGCTGATTTGAAGCCCGCACATCTTCTCCAGGACATCAGTTACTCTGCGTGTGGAAATGCCTTTGACATACATCTCAGCGATTGCCAGCTTCAAAGCTCTTTCGCTACGACAGCCTCTTTCAAGAGCTGAAGGATAAAAATCAACATCGCCTCTTACCTGGGGGACATCGACGTTCAGCTTTCCTATGCGGGTATCTACCGTCTTTGGCTTGTAACCGTTGGCATAGCCTCTGCGTCTGTCGGTACGTTCGTATAGCTCCGCCCCAAGGGCCTGATGCCGCTCAATTTTCATTGCCTCATTGAGCAAAATCCGCAGCACATCGGCAAAGCTTTCAAAACCATTTTCAATTAATATTTCCATTACATCTTCCAGCTTGTTATCATTGTTTCGGTGGGCCATCTTGTTTTTTTCCTTAAATAAAGTTTTCGTAAACCTTTATAGGAGAACGTGATGAGCCCACCTTTTCAAGAGAATTTCGCATGTCTCTGGGTTCCAGCTCGCTGCGCTCGCTTCCACCCAGAGACATGCGGTGGTTAACACCAATTTACAGAAACATATTTACACTACCAGCTTTTGATGTTGGAAGACAGGCTGCTTATATGGAAGTTTAACCGCGGTAAGACCGAGGTCCTTCGTCGCATCTATGTAAAGTACAAAGACGATTTGATGACTTTGGCTACTGCTCTTTTATATGATAGAGGTTTTGCTGAGGACGTTGTGCATGATGTCTTTGTGACATTCATCAGGTCCTGTGGAAAGCAGTGACTGACCAGGAGTCTGAAAGGTTATTTAGTCACTTGTGTCGTTAATGACGCACGCAATAAGAATAAAGCCGGACAAAGACACCAGGG
>JAUVYQ010000307.1 GCA_030603035.1 Phycisphaerae bacterium
CTCCTGCGGCTCGATATGAATGTCACTTGCCCTGCTTTTAACCGCCTGGCTTAACAGCAAATCAACAAAGCGAATTACAGGCGGCTTGGTTGCAGCTAATTCGCCGCCGATATCCGTCTCTGCCATATTAGCTTCGAGCGACTCTTCTTCACCGGCTTCGAGCTCTACTATGTCGCGAAGCCGCTGTTCTTCAACATCGCTGCCGTGATAAATCACCTCTATCGCCTGGCGAATTTCCGGAGGCGAACTAATTACTGCTTTAATCTGACGCTTCATTTTCAGGGTGATTGTATCTATTGCGATAACATTGAGCGGGTCAGCCATTGCAACGATGACTTTGTTGTCTTTCTCGCCGATGGCTACAAGGCAGAATCGCTTGGCGACGCTCTCAGGCAATATTCGGGCGACGTTCATATCTATCTTGCTAATATCATCGAAACGAACGTACTCCATTGAGAGATGTTCAGCCAGGGCGCAAGTAACATCCTCGTTGTTTAGTATCCTTAGTCGAAGCAATACTTCGCCGAGTCGGCTGCCACGCTCTCGCTGTTCGTTTAGCGCTTCGACCAATGCTCTGCGGGTTAATAGACCCTTAGAGACGAGAAATTCACCGAAAAGAAGACCAGCGTCTGGTTTAGGGGTGTTAGAGATAACCTGTGCAGATTCCATTCGCTCACCTCAAGTACCACCATTATTATCGTATCTCGTGTCGCGTATATCGTATTGCGTTAGTTTTTTACGCAATACTCAATACGCATGACGCATCACGGCTCGGATGCCAGCCCGGCACAATAGGCCCCCCGTTGCTTAATAGGGGTAAGAAGCTCAAAAATGAGGTGTGGAGCTCCTCCTCTTTTCGAGGTTTTACTGTTTAAAATATACTAATTAAAATATACTTAAAAAACGGCCAAAGGCAAAAAAAAGAGGGGTTTATTTGAGAGGGACATCCAACAAAATTCAAAATTCCCGCACCAATTGAGCTTAGGTCCGTCGGTGTCCGGCTAAAATTCTTGACGAAACGGCGAGAACTCCCGATAATTGGGTGTTCGTTTTGCGGATGTGGCGGAATTGGCAGACGCGCAGGCTTCAGGTGCCTGTGGGCTTCGGCTCGTGGAGGTTCGACTCCTCTCATCCGCATTAAAGCTTGCCCTATCGGGGCAAATCAGCGTTTTTGGCCTCATATCTGCGAAGTATTCAACTCTTTAACGGAAATTGTGCAAATAGGCCGATAAATAATAAAATAAACGAACAATAAATTTGTTCGCACGGCTGGTAAAGGCACTATGCTTGAAATTCTCCAAAATTTTGAACAAACGGCAGCGAGCTTCAGGCCCATAGTTTTAATCGGCCCGGGGGTAGCAGCCGTTTTGGTCGGACTGTTTGTCTGGCTCGGAGGCCTTGGCCTCAGAAAACTTTTAGTCGTTGTTGTAGGTGCGCTCGGCGGGGGTATTTTTGGATTTCTTATAATCAGCCGGAATATTACTTCAGTGATGATTTCGGCTGGCGCCGCTGCCATCATCGCAATAATATTCGAGAGGACTTTTGTCACAATACTGGCAGCGGCACTGGCAGCCGCCATCGGCATCGCCGTTTTGGCTGGACCGTACATTGAAAATTCGCAAGAACACATGCTCAATTATTATCCTTTTAATCAAGACAAAATATCAAATCGCTCTCCATATATCAACATCCACGAAAGCATACACATACTGAAAGTG
>JAUVYQ010000100.1 GCA_030603035.1 Phycisphaerae bacterium
AAGGACCACAACCTGAAGGACCACAACCTGACGGGCCGCAGCCTGAGGGTGATCTCGAGGCCGTCACAAATGCCTGAATGAGCTTAGACTCCGTGATATCTCCCGAGACTCCGCTAGCGCCGCGACCTTTTACCATAGCAAGCACACAGGGGGTGGAAAACTGCTTTGCCAACTGCGCATAATTAGGTGCGTCTTTTTTAAGTGTGAAAGCCGAGATGCGACTTCCACTGGACTGGATTATCTTGGCGGCGGCTTCGATCTCTTTGGTTATAGTTTGATTACCTTGTTGGCCCTCGGCGGCGAGAAGGATGAAAACCGCGTCCGTCTCTGCCGCCACCTTGTTGAGAGAAGCAAGCGAATCAAGGGGCTTACCCCACAGGATTGGCTCAAGTTCACCAGATACCGGCGCCTTTGTCGTGGATTTCACGGTGGAAGGACTGTCTGTGCCGGCTTTGGACTTGTCGGAGGTCTCCACGTTTACCGCAGCGTTTGACGGCAAAGGAGTATCCGACTTGCTCTCAGACTGGATTGTGGCAAATAGCTGTTGCGTCTGGTCAGTTATGGAGTCTGATTTCTTCATAAATGAACGTGCCAAGACCGCCCCCGCTGCAACCACAATAACAAGAAATACCAGCATCTTCCAACTTTTCCCACCGCTGCTGGAATCGGGTGAACAACAATCTCCGCTGCCGGATGATGTTGAACAACACGCCTGCGCGTCGTCCGGATTTTCCTGCCCGGCTTCATCAGAATTATCATTCTCAGCCATTTTATTTTCCTTTCCAAAATTTTCCGCTTATTTCCTTTTTGGAGTGGTTGATTTATTATTATCCTTTAGTTTCGGCTTTTTGTAGCAATCACACAACTGCTTCTTGTCCATTTTACAAACACACTTAACTTGCCTGGCATCTGCAAGTATCTGTTTGTCCTTAGCAAGGCTATTTTGGACCCATCGAATAGCTTGCAGAACATCCTCATATGCATCGCCATCAGTAAGCCGATAATAGTTCCAGCGGCCTTCCTTTCTCGCATCAACCAAACCGGCCTGGTACAGAATAGCCATATGCTTTGAGACCGTTGAGGGAGCAAGTCCGAGCATTTCAATCAGTTGGCATACACAAAGCTCCCCGTTGCGGAGCATCATTAAAGCCCGCACCCTGTTTTCATCAGACAAAGCCTTCGCAATATTTATAAAATCATACATTTAGACATCCCTTATACTTCGTCATATAACGAATTATACCAAACGATTTTCTTCTTTGCAATAGTTTTTTTATAGAAAAATCGCCGGGATGATTGATTTTTGGCCTTACAGCCTTTATCCATGAAAACAAATTGCAAACAACTCACAGAACTCGCAGCCCTGCCGACGCTGTCCCGTGCAGTTTTCCAGTATTCCGATTCTGGTCAACGCAAAATCGTACTTTACCGGGTCGGCCGGTTCAATTTCTGCAAAACTTTCCGTTATTTTTACTGCGGTTGATAAAGACACTGTTTTTCGGTCGTAAACCCCTAAGATTCTGCATAATCTCGCCATATGTACATCCACCGGCACAATGAGCCTGGTTTTGTCGGTCGATTTCCATAATCCCGCATCGACGTCGTCATTACGTATCATCCAGCGCAGAAAAAGATTGAGCCGCTTGCAGGCACTGCCGGATGCCGGCCTGGGCAGCAAATAGCTCAATCCCCTCGTAATGTTACCATTATGGGTCTTAGCGTACATATCCAGAAGCGAATCACAAAATTTCGACAACGCACCGATGATGTTCGGGTCGTCATCGCGGTAACCAACAATAAAAAAATTCTCGATGTTGCCGAACTCGTCAAAGACATTGCGTAATAACTCCAGCAAATCCGATATATCATCGCCGGCTGTGAAACGATGCCTAAAATCTTTTAGCTTTGCTCTTTTTTGCTCATCAAAGTCTCGCACGAATTGAAAAGGACTATCTCCCATACGTCCGAAGAGATTGGTCAGGCTTTTTTGGATTTGCAGTACTCTGCCGTAAGCAAGCTCAGCCGCCAGGAAGCCGGCAACTTCCATATCCTGCCGGTTGGAATACTGATATATGAATTGCAGCGGGTCCGGCTTTATAAAATCACGATGGTTGTACCTGCCATACAGTTTTTCCAGTACGTCCTTTATTTTTACACGCCGTTTATTCACCCAGCACCGCTGATTTGAACTCGTCAAAACCCATCTTCTCTATCAAGGCTCCGAGCCTTTGACGCGGCTTTGCGCCGGCTTTATAGTATTCAATAATCTTATCGATTAATTCAAGTGCCTGTTCTTCTGAGAAGTCTCTGACAAGCTCGCGTGACAGCCTGGGTTTGGCGCCGCCGTTTCCACCGACCAGCACTCTCCAGCCGTTCCTCATACCCACAAGCCCGATGTCCTTTATGCAGGTTTCGGCGCATTGATTTGGGCAGCCGCTTACACCAAGTTTGAGCTTGCCGGGCAATTGCAAGCCGTGGTATTTCTCGTCCAGCTTAAGACCCAGGCCGAGGCTGTCCTGTACGCCTCGTTTGCAAAATGTTGTTCCCGGACAGGCCTTGACGCTTCTTACGCAAAGTCCAACTGCGGCACCGGCTTTCATCCCCAGGTCGGACCAGACATTATCGACATCTTCTTCCTTCAAACCTACTATTGCGATTCTTGCGGCACTGGTTATTTTAAGCGCCGCTGCCCCGTACTTCTCAGCTACATCGGCCAGTTTACGCAGGGTCTGCGGCTTGACGACCCCGCACGGAATATGCGGAGCCACCGCATAGGTTTGTTTGTCCCGCTGGATAATTACTCCCTTTTCGCCGTCCTGCAACATTTTACCTCCTTTTCAAACTGCGGTTTTGAATTTCGCGATTCAAAAATAGGATAGCCATCTGTTTTGTTGTATTCCCAAAGAACCGGAATTTAGTATATCAACTCTTCGGCTGGTAAACAAGTAGGGATTGCCGTATTGCGACTGTTGGGTTTGAAGCAGGGCGAAATTCGACTCGCGTGAAACAAAATGCTTAATCCATTGGTGTGCTTCGTCCCTGCTTCTTGTATCTGGCCAGCATTGCTGTCAGGCGTTTGACGATTGTAGGGCGTTTGTCGAAGAGGTTGTTCTGCTCTGCGGGGTCTTCATCTATGTTATACAACTGTCCGGGGCTGCCCGGTTTGGGCCTGCTTCCGCCTGGCTGGACCCAGCCGCCCTCGAGAGCCGCCGTGACCGGATAGCTCGAGCTATAGCTAAGCTGTCCGTGAGGACTCCATAGGAGAGCAAATTATGAGCTAATGCTTATCGCGAAGTTTCTTCCCGTCTTACGCCATGATAGGTTGTCAGGATGTATTCGAATTTTTTCTTTGACCTCGGCTCTAAGATAAGCGTGAACTTGACCGTGTCGAGGTCAACCTTCTCGAACTTATCGAACTCGCCGCTTTTCTCCAGGTCCCAGTACGAAGTATCGAAGTTACGCTGAATCTCGACCTTCACAGAAATTTCGCGAGTGTTCCTGACTTCAATCTTGAATTTGCGAATCTCGTCCCAGCCGGAAATATTGCCCCTGCGGTCGAACCTGTAGTTTTCCGTCCTGTAATTCATAAGCGTCGGCTCAACAACAACGTTAGCAACCGCACCAAGATTAAGCTCCACATCCTCATCCACAGGAATATACTTAAACGAGGACTGGCCCGTATAAGATAAGTGTCCCTTGTCGTCAACGCCCCTATAAACCTTCAGTCTTCCGCCGGGGATTGGTGTTTCGCCGAGCTTATGCTCTTTGTCATTCTTGAAACTGAGGAACCGGACCACAGAATTGCCGTAGCGCCGCTGTTCGTATTTATACAGATTTACCACCGGCACCTCGTCAACGTCAAAGCTGAGCAGCCGTTTGGACCAGCCGGTAGCAATCGTTTCCGTTCCCTCAATCGTATAAAGAAAATACTCGCTCAGGCCCTCTTTTTTGATTTCTTTCGCCTCAAGCTCCACGTGAAGTGCTATTCCAGCGTACTCCTTTTTTACTTCTCTGCCCCATGCCCATCCCTCACGTAGTGTTGCTCCCGGGAATGGCATTACTTCTCCCGGCTTGCCATAAGGATATTGTCGCCGGGCGAGGTCTGCTATCCGGTCGAGGATGTGAACCTTGCCGACAATCAGTCGCGTCTGCGCGTTTTCGTAGTCTTCGCCGCTATTATTGGTAACTCTGACATAACCCTGCAAACGCATTGTCTTTTCATCTTCTGTCAATGTGCCCATATAAAACGCCCGCCAGGAAAGGCCGCTGGTCAGATACGTAATCTCTACCGGCACCTTGCCGCTCACTCCGCTTTTGATGTTCCACAGGCCAAGATTCCGTACTCTTGGCGGATAGGTCAAATCAGCAATGTCAATTTTATCTGCATCGGCTTTGGGCAGCATTTCCAAGCTGGTCGGGTCAATGAGCGTATTGGCCCACGAAAACTGCAGCTTGTTTTTGCCGTTCTTTAACGTTAGGTCTCTGCTTTCGCGCACTAACGTCATATCCGCCGAGTTATAGATGGTGAGTTGCACTTTCTCCCGCTTCGGCAGCGTAACCAGATCAACCTTAGCCTGTGCAGCAGAAGTAATTACAGCTACAGTCAGTAATATTAACGTTCGCTTCATTTTACAGCTCCTTCAATCTTACTCTGGCCGGGAATGTGTTGAATCACCATAAGCACAGCAGGGATGTCCTTTGAGGCCATTTACTCCATATACCATTATAGACGTCTATTGTAGCTAATCGGTTGACAGATAATAAGTAAATTTTTTGCAAAATTTGGCCTTCTCAATGCCCCGCTCTGTGCCCATAACGGCGCATCAGCCATGTTCTCACCTGCGGCCTTCATTCCACTTTAGCTTAACGCCGGCATGTTGCAGCCTTTCGAGCGTGGTATGGTATGGGTCAACCACTTCCTCTTCGAGGTTGTCCGCTAGAGCCGGGTGTATCGACGCAAGCCGCTCCAAAAGGGTTTGGCGCTCCTATTTGGTAACGATTCTGGGGTCTGCGGTCATTGCGGCAACATGAAAGCTCGCCCCCGCTTTCATCAGGTTCATAATGCCGCGGAAGGGCAGCTCGAAGCTTTCCGGCTCAGCCCCGGTCTTGCTGGTGAACGCCTCAGGCGTTCCTGCCTTGAGTGAGACGCGTGTGTGGACCTTCTTAAAGCGGGCGAGCTGCCGCGCGTAGTCCGGGTCAGCACCGATGAGGATGCCGTTGGTTTCGAGAATAAGCAAACGAAACGGTGAGCTATCCACTTTTGTCAGTAGGCCCAGAAGATGGGACTTGCCCAGGGTTGGCTCGGCGCCGGAGATACGCAGCTGGTTGACTCTTGCCTTACGTGCGACCCGGCTAAGCTGATAAAATGCTTCCGCCGGAGAGCGGAAGAAACCATATTTTTCCGGGAAATCCCGGCTCCAATTCACCCAGCAAAAAATGCAGCGCAAGCAGCACCCGCAGGCAAAGCCGGTCGCGATTCCGCCGTACACACCTGTGCAGTAGAATTTTGTGTATTTGCGATGGTCGCCGCGACAGACAATCTCTTCGGTCTGTCTGGCGAGCTCCAGTGGGTCAAAGGGAGTAAATCCCGGCTTTAAATATCGCTGGTAGTCTTCGCAAAGGGCGCTCATTCTGCTCTTTCCTGCTTTAATTTTCACTCAGGCATTTTTAAGACCCCTGCCCCCTGGATTTTTCCTTGCTTAAGCAAAATTAGAGCCCTGTTGGCTTCTTCCAGGCTAAATTCTTGAACTTCAGGGATAATCGGGATTTCAGCCGCCAGAGGCAGAAAATCTCGAGCGTCACTTCTGGTAATGTTGGCTACACTTTTTAGTTCTTTTTCCAGCCAGAGATGGGTCGGATAGTCTAATTTTAGCAGGGTTTCTTTGTCTCTTTCTTCCTTTCGGATTGCGTTTATGACCACCCGTCCTGCCTTTTCTAACACCCTCAAGGCCTCGACTACCGGCTTCCAGGCAGGTGTAAAATCGATTGCACAATTGAGTTTCGCCGGCGGCGTGTCTCCGGTTGCTCCGACCCAATCAGCCCCCAATTTTCCGGCTAAATCCTGATGTTTTTGCTGCCGGGGCCTGGTGAAAACAAAAACCCTGGAATTCGGATATTTGTGTTTCACTATCTGAATGACAATATGGGCTGAAGCTCCGAAACCAAATAGGCCGAGAATTTGACCGTCCCGAAGGCCCGTTAGTCTTAAGGCCCTGTAGCCGATTGCTCCGGCACATAAAAGAGGAGCTGCCTGTGAGCAGGAAAATCTATCAGGAATCGGGCAGGCAAAATCCTCTGAGATTATGGTGTATTCGGCATAGCCGCCATTTGCATGACAGCCGGTGCCCTGAAACTCCGAGCATAGGTTTTCGTTTCCCTGCCGGCAAAACCGGCATTTTCCGCAGGCATAATTTATCCAGCCAATTCCCACCCGGTCGCCTGATTTAAATTTAGTTGCCTCAGAGCCTGAGCCCTGCACTCTGCCAACAATCTCGTGACCCAGAATTATCGGTAATCTCGGCTGAAGCCTTCCCTCGATTTCATCGAGCTCGGTATGACAAACTCCGCAGGCTGAAATTTTTACTAAAATCTGTTTCGGGCCGGGTGCTGGAATTGGCCAGTCCTCTAACTCTAAAGGTTTTTCTTCAATGGGCGCAACCTTCTTAAGGACCATTGCCTTCATTTCTCAGGCCTCCTTATGTATTGGCGCTAAGAGCGGTGGCTTTGCCTGCGATGTAGCTTACCCTTATTGTTCCCGTCCGGCCCGGGGCATATTCTTTCCTGTCGAGCTCAAACACCGTGCAGCCGCAGGTTCGCTTGATTTTTCCTATTTTTAATCCGCCATCGGCGGAGCCGGTATTTGTGAACTTGAACTCACAGGTATTCTTCGTACCCTGACCAACGTCGCCTAAATCGCAAACCGTTTTCTCAAAAGAAATCCTCGGCCATAGATTATTAACGTCAAGCTGAGTATCTGGCGAAACTTTCGGGGGTTCCGGGGCCTGAAATTCTTTGATGGGTGATTCAACCGTATTTTTTGCACTTTGGGCTCTGACCGATTGCTGCTGCAAACCAATTGCTAACAAGAAAACGAGGCTCGCTAAAGCAAATCCAAGAACCAACTGATTTCTTTTCATATCAGGACCTGCCAGTTGTAGTTGTAGTAATAAAGGGTCGTTGCTGAGTCAATCTTCCTTATCCTGCGTCCGAGGGCATGGTATATCTTTTACAACAACACCACCTTTTTCATCCAACATTACGAGATAAAGTTCGTCACCTTTTAGCACGAGGAAAACATCGGATTCATATATATGATGTAGTTTCGGTGGTATCTGAGCCCTATCTATTACTTTCAGTTTATCATCAAGAAATGAAACAAACATATTTGAGCTATTCCAACTGACAGCAGCCCATGTACAAATACCTTCCCCAAGGTATAACGGACGACTCCTGTTCGCATAAGATGAAACCAAGGTAGTGTGAAGTATCTTGCTGTCTCGAAGCACAATTATGGTATCATCTGCTGCTAACCACAGAGTATGACGTTTGCCTATCGTAGCTACAGAGCCATGAGCCGGATCGACGGCCAAATTATGTATGAGGTCCCCACCGCTATAGCACTTGGTCCAAGAGAGATTGGTTTCTTTTGTCCACTTCGCCACCCGTAGAATATGCCCAGTTGGGTGCCCCCAGGGTTTTGGGGGACGTTTCGCTATGATCTGCCAGATAACAATATCATTGCCGTCGATTGCACACTCAATCTCTCGCGATTGAAAGTGCTCATCCTCAATGACGAACTCGTTTTGCAAGGTACAGCCTTTATCATCAAACAAGTAGCAAACAAGTTTATGCGCTTGATAAGTATCAGCGTTAGGATCGTTGTCCCTGTGAGCTGAACCTGATTTTAGAACAATAAGCTTGCGTAACTGACCTTGTCTAAGTAACCACCATCTCCAAATACTTTGTCCACCCGGTACAATAAGTGCCTCTTTTTCCTCTGAAGGCCCGCCTATATATATGCGGTCGTCCTCTACAGGCTTCGAGTAAGATATAGGTGGTGCGTGATGAATCCACATCCAAAGAGGTGGTAATTTACAGTTATCGCCTATTAAAGCTGCATTTGTATCTGGCCAGTATTGCCTACCGTGAAAAGGAAAGTTATAAACACCGAGTATTTTACCTGTAAGATCACATGATATAGCACGATTGATACGAGGTGAACCAGGTGTGCTAACATCACTCTCTTCAATAGTGGTAATCAAAAGCGTTCCATCTTCACAAAGTCTTGCAGAATTTATCTTGCGAATATATTTATAACGAGAATCAGTAGTGGGCAAATAGGAAGAGAATTGCTTATTCTCGGTGTTTTCAGAAGCAGTAGCAATTATAATATTCAAGCACAAAAAAAACGTTGCTGGAACAATCCATATAGTTTTCATAAAACCAACCTATGTACCAACTTCTTTATGGAATTCCACATCTACATTTAACACATGGATACTATGGATACTTTGCTAATGTTTCTAACTCAGACCATGTACCGATTACTGTATCCGCGGCATCACTAGGCCACAGCCTGGTCTGGTCGGGTATGATCACTCCAGTTTGGATGCGTGTTTTCTGCTGCTAAGCACCATGCACGATCAAAAATAAAACCGCCCAGAAGGACACAGTGGTACCACGGAGCATGTTCTTTGGGCGTCGCAGAATAGTGCCCCGTATTGTGAGACCACGCATCTTGGAATGGATGCAATGCAGTTCCCATTTCGTTAAGCGCTTTGTTTACTCTATTAGCCCCTGCAGCAGTGTGGGCTTTACTCCTATGCTTATTAAACTTTGCTGTTCTCGCGCCCGTGGGCACATCGAAATGGTAAGTTTGGTCACCAATCCAGGGTAAGGGTGATCTGCCAGACATGATAGAGTCCACATAATCGCACGCTCTTGCAATTTTTTCCGCACAATCGTTATTGTAACCAATGGCCTCCGCCACCTCTTTAGTCATGCCATAATGCATACCACTCCCCCATAAACCGAAGGAATCCCATTGCATAAGCGGATTACTACTAACATATTCGTACAAATTCGATCCATCATTGTATTGCCATAAAATCCAAAACGGATTTTCCCTGCCCCCAGCGGGATTAATCCCCAGCGGGTCGTGGGTTGTGAATCGGCCGGTGTAGTAGTCGTAGTATCTGTTTCTGTTGTATTGGATTTTCAAAGAGCTATTATCCAGTATATCAAGTCTTCGGCCGGTGAACAAGTAAAAATTCCCTATCGATGAAGTATGGGTGCCCGTCAAGTTTGTAGGTGGATTTTTCAGGCTGCTAATGGTTGTTGCGACCATAACTTGTCCCACCTTTTATTTACCCAGGTAACCCGCAAAGCCAATGTTGCTGATGAGCCGGCTCTGCTCCAGATCATACCAGATTGCTTCAAGCGTTTACCAACCACATATTTACAGGCACCCTCGACTGCACCAGAGCCTATATCATAACCTTTGCCTCGA
>JAUVYQ010000206.1 GCA_030603035.1 Phycisphaerae bacterium
CAGCAATACCGCCCCATAGACATCGAGCGCGTTTATGCCGTTGTTCTGCGGATTAAACTGCCAGTTCCGGTCGATAAAAGATAAAAACACTATGCCTAACGTGCCTAATATTCCGGTCAATACTATCGCTGTCGACGAAAATTTCCAGTCATAAGCATAGTTGAAAAAAGCGCTTAGCAGAGATGCCGCGACAACGACAACTGCCGCCGTGCTTATGACCGTCCAGTCCAGCGTGTCCGATGCGCTTTCGAGGACACCGTGTCTAATTGCCATCAGCAGGGCGATAGTGCAGATATAATGTGCCAGAACCACCGCGGCGGTCACACCGAAAAATTTCGCAACAATGAATATCGGACGTTGAACGGGCTTGCTCAGGACGGTGGTTATCGTCTTATTCTCTATTTCCTCGGCCACAGCACCGGAAGCGGAAAATATTGCTATGAACAAGCTGGTTAAAAACAGCGTAGATAATCCTATCTCTCGCAAGAGTTTATTGTCGTCGCTCATTGTGTACATCGTCAAAGACGGACTTATAAAGAATAAAAGCAAAGCGGCAATAATTATTATGGCATAGACCGGCTGTCTTAGTGTTTCTATGAAGGTATTTTTTGCTATTGTAAATAGTTTATGCATTGTTCATTGCTCGTTTTTAGCAGTTCTGCGGTGCGGTGCTATCAGTTTCGACCCGATTTTAAGACATAATTTTTTTCGCAAAGGTCTCTATACTAAAATGCCGTTTATTGTTATATTGCACAAGTTCTAACTTGTAAAGAGCTTACATATTGAATAAATACTGTGTTTGCGGCTTTTTGTTCAAAGTACAAGATGGGGATAAAAAATGGCAGTGTCGTCCAAACGCCCTGAATATGTAGCTCTGGCGTCCTTGATTTTGAGCGTTATCTTTTTCGGTATTGCCTTTTTTGTAGGCCGATGGAGTGGATTCTTTGCGGTCTCTGCGGTGGGCTGGCTGCTGCTCTCGGCGGCTTTGATCTGGCTTGTCCTTGTTATTCAGTTCCATCAACGCGCCCTGGCGGAGCAGGAAAAGCTTGATATGACCCAGTTGGCCAAGGGTGAGGAAGCTTCTACAATTTTTCAGGCCAGGGACGAACAGGCCACTTTATTTGCCGTTGCCCAGCGCCGCCTCCGGACACTCGAGAAATGGTTCATTCCTGTATTTTCGGTGCTGATCGCTGCCTATCAGATAGGTATCGGACTGTACTTATTAAAAGCTATTCCTGCCGCCTCTGATATCGAGCCCAAGCAGCCTCTGCTTATTGCAATTTTTATGACGGCCATAGCGTTTGTCAGCTTCTGAATGTCCCGCTATGCTACCGGTATGTCAGCCCAGCCGCGGTGGAAGCCGTTAAGGGCCGGCGGCAGCTTCCTGCTTGCCATAGCAGTCTTCTGCTTTGCTCTGGCAATAGGTCTGGCACTGGCACAATTCCAGATTTTCGTCGTGGTAAATGTAATCGCCTGGGTGATTTCAATCCTGGTGGTTGTCCTTGGCGTGGAAACCGCCCTAAATGTCGTCCTGGACATATATCGGCCGAGACTGAAAGACCAATACAGCAGAAGCGCCTTTGACAGCAGACTGCTGGGCGTTATAAATGAGCCGGGCGGAATATTACGTACCGCCGCCGGTGCCATTGATTATCAGTTTGGCTTTGAAGTCTCTCAAACCTGGTTTTATAAACTCCTCGAAAAAGCAATTGTGCCTCTAATCCTTTTTGCTGCCGCTACGCTGTATTTATTGAGCTGCATTGTTATAGTAGCCCCCAACGAGGAGGCGATAATAGAGCGTTTCGGAAATCCCATAAACGATGCGAACGAAGTCAGGCTTGTCGGGCCCGGATTGACTTGGAAGTGGCCCTGGCCAATTGATATTGCCTATAAACGTCCTACGAAAATGGTTTCAGAACTCAGCATTGGCTTTGTTCCAGAGGTCGACCCGGAGACGGGGGAATTAATGCGCGGCAAACCGCTGTTGTGGGGCGAGAAGCATTACAAAGAAGAGTACCAGTTACTCGTTGCCAGCAAACAGACAACCGGAAAATTAGATGCTGGAGCTGTGCCGGTAAGTCTCGTTATGGCTGCTGTCCCCGTTCAATACAGAATAAAGGACTTGTATTCTTTTATCTACAATCACAACGAGCCGGAGAAACTGCTCGAATCCATTTGTTATCGCGAACTTACGAAATTTGCAGCCAGTGCAAAAATTGAAGTCGATAGTGAAGCCGATATAGAACATAGCCTGCTTGGAGCAGGTAGAGCTGAAGCCAAGAGGATCTTAACTAATAACATTCAGAAAGCTGCTGATGAAGCGGGCCTTGGTGTTGAAATTGTGTTTTTGGGTTTGCAGGGCATTCACCCTCCGGTTGAAGTTGCGGCAGACTATCAAAAGGTTATCGGCGCTGTTCAGAAGAAGCAGACCCTTATCCTTGATGCCCACGCAGAGCGCAGCAAAACTCTAATTAACCTCGCAGGTTTCGTAGAAGATGCCGATAAGCTTTATGCCGACAAGCTTTATGACCTTGCAGCCCAATACCAGCGTGCCAGAGACGAAAATAATCTGGAAAAAATCGAAAAGCTCGGCCATATTCTGGATTTGGCCTTTGCACAAGCAAAGGGTGATATCTTCGCAACCCTGAGACAGGCGCAGAGTTATGCCTTTGAAACAGCGACACTTGCTCGCGCTACAGGCGAGCGTTTTGCCAGCCAGCTCAAGGCATACAGGGCCGCGGAGGAAATTTATAAACGCGAGCAAAGATTAACGGTCTTCGAAGAGACCCTTAAAAAGACAAGAAAGTACGTCGTCGTTGCCAATGAGAATGATACCCAGATATTTATATTCGATCTTACGAAAAAACTAACACCCAGTTTGTATGAATTAGGTGGTTTTGAGGAGCTCAGCGAAAAATGAAAAATATAGCAATTACAATTTTCATCGTATTGGTGGTCGCAGTTTTGGGACTGTATCTTTTCTCGTTCCAGGTAAGAGAAACAGAATCGGTCCTGGTAACGACTTTTGGCAAGCCTACTCGCCAAATCACTAAGCCCGGCTGGTATTTCAAGTGGCCGGCTCCAATTCAAAGGAAACATCCGTTCGATTCCCGGATGAGAGTTTTCAAAGCCGACCTCGGCGAGACAACAACCAGAGGCGCTGTGCCGATTATCGTAAATACTTATGTTGTCTGGAGAATCGCCGAGCCGCTGCAATTTTTTAACGCCGTAGGAACTGTCGACGAAGCTGAAAAGAAACTGTACAACCAAATTAGCGATACTCAAAATACAGTAATTGGCCGACATTCCTTTGGTGAATTTGTAAATATCGACCCCGCAAAAATAAAATTTCCGGAAATCGAAGAGGAGATGCTCGCCAATCTTAAACAGGCCGTCAGAGACGCTTACGGCATTGAAATCAAGACCCTCGGCATAAAGCAGCTCAAAGTCAGCAAGGATGTCAGCAAAGCCGTCTTTGACCGAATGATAGCTGAAAGAAATCGCAGGACCGAAGCCACTATTGCCGAGGGAAACGCCGAGGCAACAAAGATAAAAACCGACGCCGATTCGAAAAAGACAGAATTGTTAGCTGCCGCTGAGGCAAGAGCAAAGGCAATACAAGCCCAGGG
>JAUVYQ010000207.1 GCA_030603035.1 Phycisphaerae bacterium
GATGCGGGAGAGGTCCCAGGGCGGGTCTCCGGGAGAAGGGCGAAGGCCCCGACAGCGCGGCCGAGAAGGGAATCAGTAGATGATAGAACGGTCGCGCAAAGAAACGAACTCAGAAATCGTCCGGCTGGAGAATGCGCAAAAGATATATCAGATGGGAACGCAGGAAGTCAGGGCACTGGCCGGTGTAACCGTGTCATTCAAAAAGGGCAGCTTCTGGGCCATCATGGGCCCCAGCGGCTCAGGCAAAAGCACCTTGATGAACATCCTTGGATGCTTGGACCGGTTGTCCTCAGGCCGGTATTACCTTGAAGGCCAGGACGTGAGTAGGCTTGATGACGATTCACTGAGTGAACTTCGGCTCAAGTATCTTGGATTCATATTCCAAAGCTTCAACTTGATACCTCAATTGACCGTCCAAAGAAACATAGAGCTGCCGCTTTACTATCTGGGGTGGGATTCAACACGAAGCGCTCAGCGTGCAGAGGAACTCGCGGACGAAGTGGGACTTGGAGACAGAGTGCATCATCGACCCACAGAGCTATCTGGCGGTGAAATGCAGAGGGTCGCTATTGCGAGGGCGTTGGCCAACAATCCACAGATAATTTTTGCGGATGAGCCTACAGGTAATCTGGATTCGACAACAGGAGAGCAAATCCTGGAACTCCTTAAGAAGCTGAATAGCCAGGGCAAGACAATAATTATAGTGACCCATGAATCTATTATCGCCAAACACGCCCATAACAAGCTGCACATGTTAGATGGCAAGATAGACAGAATTGAGGAGAGTCCTGATGAAGCAAGCTAAGATCCTAAGAAATATACTGTTGGGCATGGAGAATCTGCTGCTTCACAAGCTGCGCTCATTTCTAACTATGTTGGGTGTTGTCTTTGGGGTGGGCAGCGTGGTGGCCATGCTGTCTGTGGGAGAAGGCGCCAGCAAGGAAGCCCTTGAGCAGATCCGCAAGCTCGGCAGCAATAACATCATTATCTCGGCGGTCAAGTCGGCGCAAGAGGAACAGGCCAGCACGGAGCATTCCTTCATGAGCGTCTACGGGTTGACCTATGAGGACCATACCAGAATCGCAGAGAGTTTCAGACATATCAAGCAGACGGCGCCTGTGAAGTTGATGCGCAAGGACTCCCGTCTCCGCGAGCGAGCGATGGAACTTCGGGTTGTCGGGACGACACCCGAATGGTTCAAACTCGTGCCCCGAGAGACTCTTGCCGGGCGAGTTCTTCTGCCGGCCGACCAGGAGAAACAGTCTCCTGTGGCAGTCCTTACCGAGTTCGGCGCTCGAAAAATCTTAGCCACCGAGAGCACCATAGGCCAGACTATCCGCATCGGGGGTGACCAGTTCGAGGTCGTCGGCATCGTCAAAAGCGAAAGCGGAGAGGCCGGAAACATTCAAATTCCTGACCAGCAAGTCGATGTTTACATACCCATCGAGGTGGCACGCAGATACTTCGGTGACATATTTACGAAAAGGACTTCAGGTTCATTTGAACGGGAGAGGGTGGAACTGCACCAGATTATTGTTCAGGTGGATGAGGGAGAGAAAGTTGAGGCCGTAGCAGCGGGCATCAGAAGGATGCTGGAACGGTTTCATAAGAAAAAGGATTATGTAGTGAGCGTTCCTCTGGCATTGCTGAGGCAGGCCGAAGCGACCAAGCGAACGTTTAATATCGTCCTGGGTTCGATCGCAGGCATCAGTTTGCTTGTAGGCGGCATCGGAATAATGAATATTATGCTGGCTTCGGTAACAGAACGTACGCGTGAGATAGGAATCCGGCGTGCCGTCGGTGCCAAGCGGAGACAGATAGTCTATCAGTTCCTTATTGAGACCGTAGTTCTCTCGACCACGGGGGGCATCATTGGCTTGGGTGTGGGGGCTCTTATCCCGTTCTTAATAACGTACTTTTCCGGGATGGTCACAGTGATGACCTTGAAAGGAATTCTACTGCCACTTCTAATCAGCATGACCATTGGCATTCTCTTCGGATTATATCCTGCCGCGCACGCCGCCAAAGTAGATCCCATCGTAGCTTTGAGGCATGAATGATACATCAGTAGATGCGATTTATTTGTATGTAATATTTCGACTGCTTTGCCGGGTATATCGTATTGGGTTCCGGCGTGTGTGGGAATGAGATATGAAGAAGTACGTAATGACGTGAACCCCGTAAGTTAGCCGTTGGTCTTACGGGGTGAACCTGTCGTAAAGAGACGGTGGGGGGGTTAAGCCCCGCTGCCTTCTGCGAAGGCAAGAAGCGGGGCGATTTGAGCATAATGCACTACCGCGCCCGGCAGGACTCGAACCTGCAACCTTCGGATTCGAAGTCCGCGACTCTATCCAATTGAGCTACGGGCGCAGAAAATTCCAGGCGCTTGTAATATAACCGTTTCCCACAGATGCTGTCAACTCTCTATTTTATAAGTCGTTTATCTTACAAAGGCCTAACTATTTGTATTATGTGGTTATTGTTGCCAGATAAATATTGACCTTGAATTTTTCGTCCCGCACCTATTAGGCGTGAGCCTATCCTGTCCTACGCAAAAATTAGAATGAAGGTAAAAACGTTTGAGTCGCGAGTTTTTGAAATGGAATATAGCTCATTGAAGACTGAATATTGACAGTTTCAGGAAGAGTGATTCCCGGCAAAGTCAGAGCTTTGACAAACATGTCGCAATCGGCGCAGACCTTATCTTCCTTGCTTTGCAATCAGCTCAAAATTCTGTTTCAGATTTTCAGCCTAAGCAACCCGGCTATAGACGTGATGCAGTCCACTAAGAATTGGCTTGCTTACAATCTTACCATTGACCTGAACAGGACGATGGACAGGTGAGTCTTTCTCAAGCGACATATGCGTTCTGCTGATGTTGTAATAATTATTGATGTATTCGTCCAGCACGCTATGCAAATGCTTTTCGTTGAGAATGATCATATGATCCAGACACTCTCGGCGTAGTGTTCCGATTACTCTTTCACAAATTGGATTTTGCCATGGACTTCGCGGAGCGGGACATCCTCCAACGATGTGCTTTGCGTGGTTTCTTAGAAATGTTATCCAACGCTGTCTTTTTGAGTCATCGCTCTTTGTTTTGATCATATACTTTGCAACGGTATTACCACAAACGTCATAGCCGAGCTTTTTAAGTTCGCCTTGAAGACGTTGAGCAGTCCAGGTTGAGTTTTCTTTTTGCAATTTACGGAGAAGTTTTATAAGTTCCCAATCGATATTAGGCCTGCCGACTCTTCGAGATTTCCGTTTCCAGTAAAGCTTGAAGCCTTTTTTGTGCCAGCCAATAACAGTAGGGGGCTTGACAATAATCAGTGATGGTCTCCAATCGCTCCAGATTCTTGATAGCCAACCCCAGAAAATACGGTCGGTGTTTTTGATCTTCGGCCTTTTTATGCTGCGTTGCTGAACAGCCAATTGCTGGCGGAGAGCAAGGTTTTCAAGAACTATGTCTTGTTTGCTCCTGAATATGAGCCTTAGAAACTCAAAGATGAGCTTGGCAAGGATTTTCAAGGTTGCTTCCTCCCGAATATTCCTATAGAATTAATCCTTAATCGTTATTCAGGGAGTTTACATAAGTCGTTGAAATTAAACAAGTT
>JAUVYQ010000337.1 GCA_030603035.1 Phycisphaerae bacterium
ACGTCTACAACTCCGGTGACAAAACCGTCGCGTGCGATGCAGATAGAAAAATCGAATACAGATCCTCAACCGGCACGTGGCTCAGTTTGTATATTATCGTCAAATACTGGTGGTTCTAATGGCACAAAGAGACGAAACTTTTCAGAAATTCGGACCCCTGCTTTTAGAGGGCGTATGTATTGTCATGCTTGACTTTCACAATGAGTCTCGTCGAGAGCAAGGCAAACCTGAAATTACTATGCAGGAGTTTCTCGATATACTAAACAATCACTTATCCGAGCTCCAGCCCTACGACTGGATGCAAGAGGTGACCTAAATGCTTAAACTTTCAAGCCTATGCGAAAACTGGCCAAAAGCAATCGCAATTCTCGCTCTGACCGCGATTCTCTTTTGGGGATGGGGCTGTCCACCGAGAACCGAGTCCCTTGTTGTCGAAGGCAGAAAAGTTACTATGGGTGAGCTTCAAATAGAGCTTGATTCCATTATCGCGACTGCCGAATATCGAGTTGCCGACCTTGAAAGACAACAACAATTTCGTGACATCATCTTTCAGAACGTAACTCTGATGGCCACGGCTGGTACGATAAACCCTGTGGGAATACTCACACTACTTTTGGGTATTTACGGAGCAACCCGGGGCGGAAGCGACATCGTGAAAAAAGTTAAGAAAAAGCAAGAAAATTCTTGACAGCTTAGCGTTACTCTGATATCGGGTCCCTGTGTGGATCTAACTTAGAGCTGATTTTTGGAGTAACGCTTATGTATAAATATGTTTGGTACTGTCGCTGGGACGGAAAAACTTACAGTCCGTTAAAAGAGACCGACCGAGACGGTTTCTGTTGTTCTGCCTGCAAACAGGCTCTCTATCGAGCACACAAAAAGTACGTTACGGCAAAACCGATATCTGCTCCGGGCCCAGGAACTCGTCTCGTAACGCGAAAAAAGCGAAAAAAATGAGCAAATTATACCCTTGCCCACATTGTGGAACTCCTACCCATGGAAGAGTTATAGGCTTAATCGGGAAAAAGCCTGTAAGAGAGATGTGCCAAGGATGTGAAGATTATATTGGCAGCCCCGCCGCACAACAGCCAGGAGCAACTATGAAAAACCGCATCCAAGTGCAAAGGCTCTACGCTAAAAAAGCGAAATAAGGTGTAAAAATGTTAGTCCAGACTGACCCCTGTTTTCCATATACACCAATCGCACGAATACCACTCCAAAACGGCATGGTTGCTTTTTGTGATCCTCAATGGCTCAACGCCCTTAAAAGATTCCACTGGTATGCAAAAAAGTCCAGGGGTTTGTATTACGCCTGCAGCAAAGCCATCATAAACGGTAAAGTCAAGTTTTTGCGTATGCACCGAATCGTGGCCAACACCCCTGATGGTATGATACCGCATCACCTTAACGGAAATTCGCTTGACAACCGCGAAGAAAACCTCTTAAATATAACTGAGTTCGAGCACGGTAAGATGTTC
>JAUVYQ010000199.1 GCA_030603035.1 Phycisphaerae bacterium
GGCTTTTTTTCCGAGCATCATCCAATTTCGTATAATCGAATCGAAGTCTATAAGCAGAAGCCATCTCAATATTCCCCAAAATAAAACATTTCGATTTTAGTTAAGACAATCCCTGGGCAATGTCACCAGGGAGCATTTTCATCAGAGACATCACCCTCATAGTCAAAAAGATTTTCCCCAGGCGGAGAACGTTCCCGATGCACCCATTCATCCGGCTCAGCTTCGCTCAAGCCGAGAAATTTATCATCAATAAAATCATCAACCGACTGACAAGACAAGCCAGGAGGACTCGGCTCGGCTTGACGAAAACAATACAAAAGAACCGCGGCAGCTTCATTTCCACAAACCGCCAAATGTATAAGAGTCTCAAAATCACCCACATAATGTCCAGAGCGTTTCGGCTCATTAGGATCAGTAGTAGCAAAAGAGACACCCCGCCCATCCCCTGTTTTACCGCAAAGACGACGTCTTCTCATAGCACGTAATAAATCAAGCCGATACTCCGGATCAATATTGAGAATATTGGCCGGTCGGGCAACATAACGAGCGACATCTTCCACGGCCAAATCGAGACCTCTCTCCGTCCGAATCTCCTGAATATACACATCAAAACTATCGCCGGTAATTTTCTCCCAAGTCTTAGAAATCCATTTTTGAGGCACATAATCGCCAATCAGAAGAATATGCCGGTGAACGTGCCATTCTTTACCCCCATCGACCGGCTCACATTGCAAAAACCAATCCGAACCACCAACAAGCCCCCGCCAAAACTTTTTCCGGCAAAGTTTTTCCCAGCCTTTCTGTATCCGGCCGATGTCTTCATTCAACCCCGTATGTTTCAAAGTCAAGCAAAGCGAACGCAGACGGCCAGCCTTAAGATATGGCAACAATCCCCGTTTAAGACGGTGACGAATACTGTTCGCACGTTTACGACTACACACCGGACAAAAAGGCAAACGACAAGACGTACCGTGAGCCTCTAATTTTCCCGTTTCATCCGAACGCCACAACCGAACCTCACTTTGGCACTTACCGAAATCTTCCATAAAATTCGTTCCGTCAACCTCATCGGATTCTCTATAAAGCGCAATCCCTGCCTTAGTCTCAGGCCGATGTTCACGAAATCGCTCTGTGCGATATTTATTCTGGGACCAATAGGCAGGATCATCGATGTCACCGACACCGCCAAATTCAGTAGAAATTGGTAGAGTTGTTTCCTTGTTATGAACTGAAGAAGGCTCAGCAGCTCCAACCGCAGATTCCAGACCAACAGCTATTTCAGATACGGCAGATTCCATTCTACCCAAATCCCGTCAACTACTCAATTCAACAAATCAATCCATTATTAAACTTACCAACTTAGCAAAGACGGAGCTGAAACAGCTCCGGAGTTTTGCGCATTGAGGGCGAAAAGCAGAGAGAGAGACAACCAGGGGCATGCAGCTCGGGCGCAAACGATTTCCTCTTTTCGATGAGACTATAAAAATTCCCAGGCACTCCAAGACGTTCCTCCAAGTCTTGCGAATATGTGAGAAGTCTTTTTGTGCCTGGGAATATCACGGCGTTGAACAAGAAAGCAGAAAGCAGGGGACGGAAGCGGATTCCCCGTTCCCCTGCCCTCTCTGCTTTTACGCATCGCTGAGCCGCGAGGAGTCGGTCTCCACCGTTGCTCCGTTCCTGCTCAGCGAATTTCGAGCATCCGATCGCCAGTAGCGACAATCGAATGAAACATAACATATATTGACGACAATCCACTTCCCAGTTGCCTTAAAAAATATTTTCAAAATTTCTTAAAAAATACTATTGACAAGCCAGGAAGGATCGATAAGATGTTCAAAATCAAAGTTTCGCGGCCTGGGTTGTTGATCCTATCCTTCCTGGGCCTTTTTTACTTTGATCGCAATAACGGCTGCCATTATCGGGCGGCCGGAACTAAACGCAAGAACTTTCTCATTTTTTTATTTGTGCGTGTACCCTGCCGTCAGCTCTGCATCGAAGACCATCGCCGTCAGCTCAGGGAATCACCGGCGCATCGAGCAGCTCGTACCAGGGGAAGGAATCGACCACGTGCAGCTCGAGCGCCCGAGAGAATCACCAGGCAGCTCATATTGTCAGCCTGCAAGCTGACAACCTTTTTTCACCAGGGGCCAGGGGAAGGAATCACCGGCGCATCGAGCTGCTCGATGCGCACTTAAAAAAAGTGTAAAGGAAACCGGAAGTGGCTGGGGAAACGAGAGCCCACGCTTGGAGGCGCATGGGACGAAAACCAGCCACTCCGATAAGAAAAGAGATTCAAGCTGCACTTGGTCATATAGGCACTCTTGAAGAATCGAGTTAAATCGATTTAAATGGTCCATTTTTACGAGTAACATTGTGTCACGTCCTCAGATGATCTCGATATTATGAATAACCGGCTGGCAGATCGCTTTCTTCCTGAATTTCACCAGTTTATAAAACCGTCCGGTTCTTCGTCTTCATCCGTGTCGCTTTCAGCTCCGACCGGCACCAAATCTTCATCGTCTTCGTCTTCAGTCCCGTCAACAAACCCAAAGTCAATTCCAAAAAGACTAAAAAGAACACCGGAGTTTTTATCTTTGTCGGAGTTGTCGTTTATTTCGTCCACGTCCTGCTCAAGCTGATCGACTCGTTTTTCAAGGTTATCGACCTTCCCCAAAGGATTTGTGTCGATAACAATAGTGCCTTTCGGTGTAACCTCATAGGTCATGTCGCACTCACCACAGTAAAACTGATTGCCGGTGACTTGAATATCATCAGAACCACAATTCGTACAATGAGCGAATTTCGATACTCCATCCGGCTGGCCCTGTTCTTTTTCGTCAGCCAAATCGACTCTTGAATTGTTTTCGCTCGACTTGTTTTCGTTCGATTTGTTTTCGCTCGATTTGCTTTCGCTGCTTTCGTGAGTCTCATCTTGCTGCTCAGCATTATCGACAACAGGATTAGCTAGAGCAACCTTACCCAACTTCAAACCTCCGGATTCCGGATTAAACTCAAGTGCAACGTTGTCTCCCCTGCCGACTTCAGCTTCCTGGCAAAGTTCAGGAGGGACACGAAGACCTAAACCGTTTCCAATTTTCTGCATTTTCCGAACATATTGTTTTTGCATAACAGATTCTCCTTAACATCCATCGCGCTGTGCCGTGCAGCACTATAAAATTCCTTTTTTCAATCGAAAACACGGTTCATCGTGCAGCACCCGGTCGCATTAGGCCGCACCCTTCTTTTCATTAAACTTACTTACCATAGACTGTTTTTTTCGTCAAGCCAAAAATCTCAGAGCTGCCTGGTGATTCTATCGGGCGCTCAAGCTGCACGTAGCCGATTCCTTCCCCTGGTAGTGGCTGCTCGTGCCGAAACTCTCATTGAGAACAGAACATCCGAGAGCGTGACAACGTGTTACGGGCAAAACGGGACCTCGCTGAGCTGTTTCACCAGCTCCAACGTCACATCGTAAAGATTAAGCCAAAAACGCAGATTCGGATTTTAGATCGCCGAGCCGGCTGCCGGCCAAGGGAAAATGGATCGGCGCTGCAGAGTAACGCCGAAAAAACACAGAGAGAGAGTGACATTGTACGTTAAAAATTCTTTCAATTCATTTCATATTCGCTCGGGCGCTCGAGCTGCACGTGGAGCTGCCAGGCTTGCACGATGCGCCTGTGATTCCTTCCCCTGGTGAAAAAGAGGGCGTCAACTTCCCAGGCTGACGCTATGAGCTGCCGATGATTCGCCCTGGCCTCCGGAGTCCAGAAGTAATCGCCAGCAGCTCGTATCTGAATAAATTTTTGTTGTGTGTGGAATTAACTTTTGACAAACCGCCGAGAATCTCGTAAAAGACGT
>JAUVYQ010000153.1 GCA_030603035.1 Phycisphaerae bacterium
TGTTTGAAATTCGAGGGTTTTTTGATTACAGTGTGTTTTCATTGTATTGCTCCTTTTCTTTTTGTTAACTTGTTTTTTCTAAACAAGTTATACCAGAAAAGGAGCTTTTTTCAACTGGTGCTGTGAGAAATGCGGGCTAACCTCTACTGGTACGATACCACCGAAGACCACAACTGGTTCACGGCAGTCAACTGGGACCCCAGTGGACCCCCCACCCTTAACGACCAGGCCATAATCAACTTTCTCCCCGGCCCGACTATCGCGAGCGAAGGCGCCGTGGCTTATGTTGTATATGTTGGATATGGTGGTAGCACCGGTGCCCTGACAGTGGACGGTGGAACCCTTATGACAAGCCCATGGGGGATTGCAGTGGGCGAAGGTGCGGGTACTGTAGGGACATTTAACATGAATAGTGGCACCGTAACTACCACTGACTTCATGCTGGGCTATGGAGGAACGGGCACCCTCAATATGACCGGCGGGACTATTATAGCCGAGGGGACCGGGGACTGGGATGGGCTCTTCGTTGGAGGTGGTGGTACAGGTATAGGTCACCTGCATCTGGATGGTGGAACTATCACCACCACGTACCTACAGTATGCACGGCAGGGTGGTTCTGGCACGATAGACATCACTGCCGGGACGCTGATAATAGACGGCGATGTTACCGCTGCCATCGAGGGATATATCGACGACGGCTGGATTACCGCCTATGGCGGCGCCGGCCAGCTTCTGTTGGATTTTGACACCACGAATACAGGCAAAACCACACTAACCGCCACTTTTGGGCCGGCGATAAATCCAAACCCGAAAGATGGGGCGACAGATGTGTGCCCCGAGGTGGTCCTTAGCTGGACGCCGGGCCCATATGCCGACAAACACGATGTGTACTTCGGCACCGATGAAACGAAAGTGACCGATGCCAACAGCTTGGACCCGATGGGGCCGAGTGAGGTGTACAGGGCTCGCCAGGATGCTAACAGCTATACTATCCCCGAAGCCTTAGATTTGGGCAAGACTTACTACTGGCGGATAGATGAGGTCAATATGGCCGAGGAGCCCAACACGTGGCAAGGCAAGGTCTGGAGCTTTACGACTATCGAATATCTTGTCGTGGACGATATGGAGTCCTACGGTGGTGGTTTTACCCCCGGTGAGCCGGGCAGCAAGATAGAGTTTACATGGAAAGACGGAGACGGCTGGAAGAAGCACGGCGCCCCCGTCGAGGGCAACGGCACCGGCTCGGTAATAGGCCACGCGGATTCACCCTTTGTTGAGACAGTGATTACGCACGGAGGCGGCCAGTCAATGCCGTATTATTACAACAACGGCGGTGGTGGGCGCATCCCCACAGCCTATTATTCAGAGGCCAGGGCAGAAACGGCTGATTTACCGATTGGTGGCTCGAATTGGGCCTCTGCCAGGGTATTATCGCTGTGGTTCTATGGCGACCCGAGCAATGATGCCAACGAGCAGATGTATGTGGCTCTGGTAGATGCAGGCGACAATATTGCAGTGGTGGAATACGACGGTGATATGAACGACATTAAGATTGAAGATTGGCAGGAGTGGCTTATCGCCCTGCAGGACTTCAATGACCAGGGCGTGAACCTCGCCGATGTCAACCATATTTATATCGGCTTCGGCAACAGGGACACTCCGACGATTGGTGGTTCAGGTCTGGTTTTCTTTGACGATATAAGGTTGTATGCGGCCGGCTGCTATCTTTCGCTTCGTTCAGACGATTTCGCCAGAGTCGATTATGTCCAGGATTGCGTGATTGACTACAAAGAGCTTGAGATAATGGCAGAGGACTGGCTGGCTGTGGCAGCAGCTCCTCCCGGCGACGCCAATCTTGTCGGCCACTGGAAGCTGGATGGCAACGCCGACGACAGCTCCGGCCATAACAATCACGGCACCCTCTACGGTGGCCCACAGTGGGTGGCCGGGAAAGTAGGAAGCGGTGCGCTCGATGTTGATGGAATCGATGATTATGTTGACTGTGGGAACGACCCAAGTCTGCAAATAACCGGGACAGAGATAACCGTGGCAGCCTGGGTGAAAGCCAGGCCCGAGGTGTGGTGGAGTGGAATCGCCGGGAAAACTGCTTCTAATTGGGCCGACGGTTACGCACTGTTTCTTCACGATGACAACACCGTCAACTTCTACGTTGCCGACTGGAGAATAGCATCCGAATCGTTTACAGCAGATGACCAATGGCACCACGTTGCTGGAACATATGATGGTTCGAACGTGAGGATATGGGTAGACGGAGTCGAGGGAACCCCGTTCAGTTACACTGGAAGTATAAGCGATTCAGCCAGTCCATTCGAGATTGGAAGAATAGCAACCCTAGATGTTTATACTGTTAATGGTACACTGGACGATGTCCGCATCTACAACGTGGCGCTGTCGGAGTCTGAGATACTGGGCCTTGTGGGCCTTGCGTTGCAGAAGACTGACCTGTACGAGGACCTGAAGATTGACTTCAAGGACTATGCTATTCTGGCGGATAAGTGGCTGGATGAGCAACTCCAGTAATCGGCGTTGAGACGAGGCTATTTAGACATAGCCAATGGTTTTGCACCAGTTCGGGGCCTATACCGACTGATTCGGTATAGGCCCCGGTTGTTTTTGCCCGCAGTGATGTACCTGCTTGCGCAGCCACAAGCGCAGCAGGATAAATAATATCGATTCTCGATTCCCGTATCCGGTATCGAGCATCGAGCATCGAGCATCGAGTATCGAGCATCGGGTATCGAGTATCGAGCATCGGGTATCGAGCATCGAGCATCGAGCATCCAGCATCGAGCATCCAGCATCGAGCGACGAGCGACAAGCAACGACCTAAAATCCGCGTCAATCCGCATAATCCGTGATTATTTTTGAATTTTGCACTGTAATTTTGCATTTTACATTCGCCTGTCAGAAGCGAATCTAACGATTTTAATCTTTAATTTTCCCTCCGCCCCTAATCTCCAATCTCTAATTCTCTAATCTCTCGTCCCTCGCCCAACACTATTTTTTACGTAATAGTTAATATATTTTTTCTCCGTGAAATCTGTGAAATCTGTGGCTGTTTTTCTTCGTGTCTTGGTGTCTTCGTGGCTATATTTCCCTCTGCGTTCTCCGCGGTGAATTCTTTTTATTCGTTTTCTTCTTGACTTTTGTTTGAATTTCTGTTAAAATACCTGCATGTTTGCACTTGTCCGCCATAGCCTTGTGCGACGGCGGAAGCAGACAAACGGTAAACCGCCAGTAGCTTGCCTCTTTCCCTGTGGGGGGCGCCAGATATAGCGGAGAACCGCACGTTTTCGTATCAGCAGATACACGCCAAATATCATTGTTCGTAAATGGTGAATAACCGTGAAATACGCAATACGCTATACGCTATACGCTATTTTCTTCCACGCTTCACGCTATACGCTTCACGAAATTGCCCTCTACATCTGTCGAGAACGCTCTACAAATCAGCTCTTTTTATGCAAAACAAAGCCAATTTGCTGGATGCTCAAATGAACATAAGCTCTGTTTTAACAAAGGATTATGAAAATAAACCACGCCTTCCGGCTCCGGGAAAACAAACCCAATCAAACCCAATCCCCCCGCCCCCGTTTTTACCCCAAAAACTAACATTGCCGGCCCAAAAAAATATCGCAATTTTTGAGAAACTTTGAACCTCCGTTTGTTTTTAATCGATAACAGTACTACCGCCCACACTTTATATAGAAGAAGAGCGCATTTTATGAGTCGGATATGGAGACGGTATAATGCAAATTAGATACGCTGTTTCCACAATGGTATTCTGGTGGCGTGAGAACAACCTTTCCTTCGAGCAGGAGTGTCGATTTCTCAGCTCGCTGGGCTTCGGCGTGGAGTTATGGCCCAATATAAAAGGCCAGAACGAGTGCCGTTACGACAGGCGTAATTGGCCCAGGCTCGTCGACGCTACCAGGGATATGCTGGTCTCGATGCGTTCTCGCATCAATGGCCCCACATTAGAGCAGTGGAACGAGCAAATCGAGTGCGCCAAGCTGCTTGGTGCGAATATTGTGACCGATTTGCGAAATTTGGGTATTCGCGATGGCGCGGAGCTTGACAATTGTGATTTTGCCGCCGAGGTGGTCAAGCTGGCCGAGCACAATGAGGTCAAATTGTGCCTCGAAACCGGCAGTTTGCAAACGCTAATGGACGTCGGTGAAAAATTTGGGTCCGTTTGGTATTGCCTCGACACCGGCTATGCCAATCTGGACCCGCAATTTGGCTTCAAGCGGTATGTGGATGATTTGGCCCAGAGGGTGGTGCATTTGCACCTGACCGATAATTATGGCCGAATAGACGACCACGAGCCGCCTGGCTTGCGGGGCGGCATACCACGTGAAGATTGGGAGTACCTATTGAGCGCTTTAAGCAAATACGGCAATGATGTAATTGGTTCGCTTGAGATGTGCCCCAGTATGCCGGCTGTGATGATACGCCAGGCCAGCGAGTTTTTGTTTGATGAATTGAAATGGCCCAATCGACCCCAAAAACAGCCCGGCTATGCCAGCGTTGCCTATAATCCCGCCTGAGGTCCGGCATTTTGCCGGACAGAATCACAGCGCAGCCGCCTCCTCATTTGTGAGGTGGATAATTATAGAAAGGCTAAGGGTAAAAAGACACCCTTAGCCTTTTATTACTTCGCCAGCCTGCAATTACCTCACGCCTGACAATGCCGCCCGCTTGCTGAGCGATTACTTTAGCGGTTATTTGTTTTGGGGCGTTTTCCTAAAACCCATATATTGGCTTTAGTTCTTCTTCGGTCGGCAGCGTGTTGTAATACTCGCCTCTGGGGCCGACATAGCCAACACCTTGCTTTCTTAGCAGTACCTGGCTGACAGAACCGTTGCTGTTGGTAATGTTGACCGTGACGGTGTTCATGTCCTGCCGGAGAGCGTCTATTTCAGCTTTTGTTTTTTTCTTGTCCCGTTCGCTGCCTATAATATAGCCGGCACCGCCGCCCACCGCTGCTCCTATCAATGTTGACTCCGTATCGCCGCCTATCGCCTGACCAGCACCGGCGCCGACCGCTGTACCGATAAGAGCGCCGGTTTGAGCATCGCTCTCACAGCCGGCAACAAATGCCAGACCCAGGCCTACGGCAACTGCCATTAAAATTAGTACCAAGTCTTTAGCCATTTTATACCTCCATTACCTTTCATTTCTATACTAAAGTATGAAAACCAAATTTCCCTTAAGTCAAGCTTCTATGCTCATTTTACTATTATTTTTATTTGAACGAAATAGTCAAGCAAATAATCCTTTAAGCTCAAAAATATATCCCTTCGGGGGTCTCATATTTTATCGGTTGTTCGGCTGTAATACCTTAAAGCAACTAAACTGAAGCCTAAACCGGCGGTTTTCGGCGTCGCCCGGCCGGAAAGTTCAAAGCACCCCCAGCTTTGCCGTCGAGGGGTGTGAAGTTTGTTTCCGGCGGGGTGGGAGTGGATTTGGGATTTCTGATTTAAGATTTCAGATTGGGTTTGTATCTCGTATCTCGTATTGCGTATCGCGCTGGGGGATTGGGTTTGATTGGGTTCGTATTGGGTTTGTTTTCACCAGGTGTCCAATTGGATTTATTTTCATAATCCACTGTTTTAACAGCACTTACGTTCATTTGAGCATTTAGCAAATTGGCTTTGATTGGGTTTGAATTGGCTTTGTTTTCCGGGACTGCGAAAATGTCATTTCTTTCATAATCCTTTGTTAATATTGAATTTACGTTCATTTGAGCATCCAG
>JAUVYQ010000339.1 GCA_030603035.1 Phycisphaerae bacterium
CTTAGATACGCCCGCCCTGGACGCCACGATAACCGCTACGTCATCACTTTTTAGCCCGAGCTTACTCAATGCTTCTGAGGCGGCGTTAATGTGCTCGGCAGCCACCGCCAGCTTTTGTTGGGTCTCATATATTCCCTCGAGGAACTTGACCATTTCATCAGATAGAGTAACTTTCGCTTCAGCCATCGCCTTTTACCTCCTTTCCTCTGGACGCTGATAGAGCAAGCCTACTGTCTCAAATACATCACGCTCAGAGTGGCATTCAATACGACCATTTGGCGTATCAAACCCACTGCCGTAGGCTCTTAATCGCCAACCTTTTCTTTGAGCAGCCGTAGCGATAGCGATGTTAGACTCCTTTGGGCCTGTGCGAATCGCAAGGGCAACCCACCAGCACTCCGCGGTCGTTGAAAAGATATCTACCCCAATGCCACTGGGGATATGAACCAGGAGCTTGTTTTTGGGACCATAAACGGTGCTCCCCCGCTTGTTCAGGCGAAAGCCCAATATGCGCTGGATGAAGAGGGCGCCTATCTCACTGTCCAGTTGGTCAACGCCGACGACATATTTCGGGATGCACAACAGTTCAATATCGCCAACATCTGGCTTTCGACGGCGAGTGCTTCCAACAATCTCAACCCAGTCACAACCGGGGGCGAGAAGAGTCTTAACCTCGTCAGCTATCTTTTGAGCTCTTTCTAGTTCCATCATTCCTCCTTCCTGAATGGCATTTGAACTTCACCTGGCGGCCGACAACACCAGTCAAGACCCCCTCGATAAGACTACGCATATTCTTATTCAGATATTCGGCGGTGTACTCATGCTGGGCGCTGACCAGGAATAGCGTACCATCGAACGACGTCGGCGTCGTCGTAGCAAGCCACACCCTGAAGTTTGCAGGGCTGATTTTCTCTTTAAGATGAACTAAAGTCTCCTGCCATATATATTGCATATCTTCTGTTATAGTCTTCTGAGTAATCTCCTGAGTACTCTGAGCGGAATTTAGCCTCGTTTTGTGTGAAAAAAGTGTACTATGACTGTTACTTTTTTCACAGTCACTGTTACTTTTTTCACCATCACTGCTACTTTTGGGCAAAAGACTGTTACTTTTTTCACAGTCTATCAGTCGCTGATATTCCTCATTGAGTCTGTCGTAATCAATTCGATACCACTTAGTGTTATTCCTAGTCTTGTATTTGAACTGTTTCGATATCAGAAAGCCGCCCCTTTCCAACGCCAGAATATGCTTTTGAACGGACCGTAGGTTTAACCACTTGAATTGCTTCGCCCACTTGTCATACGAATTATAAATCCAAGCATAGCCTTCCATTTTATGTTCCGATACATTAAGCCAATACTGCATCTGTTGAAGGATAATCGCGCCGTTGATCCCGACCAGGCAAGCCAACGAAGGCAATGTCTGAAGTGGCGATTCGTTGATCAACAGCACCGATGA
>JAUVYQ010000049.1 GCA_030603035.1 Phycisphaerae bacterium
GTTGACCTTTTTGAGAGCGACTTTTACATAGACAAAGAAATGATTAAAAAGCAGGTTCGCCGGCAGGGGATGTTTAACTTAATCCACAATCAATATGTTATCAAAATAGACTTCATTATAAAGAAGTCTTCGGCATATCAAGAAACTGCACTTTCGCGAAAAAAAGAGGTTTTAATTAAAAGTAGTCCTATGTGGTTTATTTCTCCGGAGGACCTGGTTATAGCTAAGCTGAGTTGGGCAAAAGACAGTCATTCAGAGATGCAGTTGAAAGATGTGCGAAATTTAATAGAAACAGTAGATAATTTAGATTTAAAGTATATTGATAATTGGATTTCACAGTTGAGTTTGGAACAGATTTACAAAGAGGCAAAAGAATGAACGACACACATCCTGAGGTTGCTGCTCAATTTCGAGATTTAATGAAGGCTAAATCCAATGAGCAGCGTCTGCTTATGGGATGTTCTATGTTTGATACAGCCAAACAGATAATACAGAGCGCTATTTATAGTCAACACCCGGGAATAACCCCCGAAGAAATGAGAAAAGAGATTTTCTTAAGATTTTATGGACTGGAGTTTAGCCAGGCCGAGAGAGAAAAGATGTTTTTGATGTTCGCGTCCAGATAACTACGAAGATTAAAAAAGCCGTAAGCATAATGCCCACAGCCCATTGTCATTCCTGCGAAATCGAAGTCGAAGATCCGGCATCTGTTTGACGGAATCCGGCATCCGTTGCGCTGAAAGTCCGGCCCTTGGACGGAACGGAATCCGGCTTTAGACGGAGCAGGAATCTTTTTTCCCTTGTTTATTTTTTCCTTCCTCTGCGTTCTCAGCGTCCTCTGCGCTTAATCCTTTTTGCCGCGCATTTGGCAAGCAGTATTATTTGTTTGCAGATGCTTTTGCAAACGTGCAGGGATGAGAACCTCAATGGAACAGGTTTGCCCAATTCGAAATCCGTACATATATTTTCTGGAAAATTGTCGCCGGCAATTTCTATTCTGTCCGGGTCCGAGCAGCCGAGTCCCATTTGCCTCGCCGTTTTGATAATCGGCAGCTCTTCCGGCTTGATATTCACCAGTTTGCAGCAGATAGTTTCGCAGGCGATCGGCTCGGTTCCGCCGATTAGCCAGCCAAGTGGTCTTGCTCTGCCGCGAATCGGGCCGGGGCCATCCATCGCAATGACGGCGTCGATTATCGTCAAGGCAGGATTCAAGAACTTGAATATATCGATGAGGAATTCGCAAAAATCGTCGCTATTTCCGCCTTTTGCAAAGTGCCAGATGGCCTTTCGCTTGCCGGCGACACAGCCAAACATATTCTTGACCGCAAATGTCGCAACTAACTGCTGATGTGTTTTGAATTTGGCTAAGTTTATAATGACATCGGCGTCGAGTGCAGCCGAGCTTATGCCGACTTTGGTATTTCGTGTTCCAACTCGGCACCATTTCGGCTTATCGAGCTGTTTTACCGGCACGGATAATTCCTTCAGCGGCTCTTCCAATTTTAGCGCCTTTACACATCCGAACACATTGCCCCACGCCGGTGAATCGCCGACGAAAGGCCTTGCACCGAAATCTTTTAACAGCCGGGCGGTCTCGACGATTACCGCCGGGTCGGTCTGTGTGGCGTGACGGCGGGACTTCGGGGCGATGAGATTCGGCTTGAGCAGGACGCTATCGCCGCGACTTATAAATTTTTCCAGTCCGCCGAGCAGCTCGAACTGTCTTTTTATCGCCTCGGCAATTTTTGGCCGGCTGTAATCCGTGCATCGAGTTAGTGTTACTGTCGAATTGGACATACAGCCGCTCAATCGTTTATACTGGTACAAAGCAATAAAAATATTCTGACCGCCGGTTTACGTTCGGGTGGTTTACGTTCGGTTCTGCTGAAGAACAAGCTCCCTTCGGGTCTGCTGAAGAATAAGCCGCCTAAGGTTATTTGGTGGTCGATGTATTTTTCCGGCCCCAGAACAACAAGGTCGCCCGGGCTCATTTTCAATCCGAACCCGCAACTGCTAAAAGGGAATTCGCCGGCTTTTGCACGATACACTAATTCTGGGATTGAACCTCTTATCGGCGGTGAAAATACCGGCACAGCACTCATCTTGCACACGCCTCTTGAACCGGGGATTTTTTCGGCTTTTATCCGCAGCGAAAGCTCCCCCGGCCCAATCGTCACTCCTTCCATTGAGCCGCTGCTCGAGATATAAAAGACGGTTTGCTCATTATCCAATCTCGCAATAGGAAGGCCATTGGCCTGCCCGTCGCGCAGCAACAGCGAAACTCTTTCTGTTCCTTTACCGTCCGCGGCAAGCAACAAATCTCTGATTTTATTCCACATCTGGGCCTGGCCGAAACCTGCTAAAAATGAGTTGGCGCCGAACGCATCGTAATCATTAAATTGCAGCGGCTTTCTGTGTAGCATCTGCCAGATGTCATCTAATGCGCTAATCTTTTCCTCCGGCATTTCGAAAACATAGACGTTAAAATTTATCGTTTTTAACAATTGGCCCCCGGGCCGTTTGCCACTATGAGAGGGAGCTAAATCACCAATTTTGAGTTGCTGCCATATAGGCTCGTTTTCTTCAGGGCTGGCACAACCTATCAGGTAAAAAGTCAAAAAGACCAAAGACACAAGGCCCGGGACCAAAGACACAGGTCTTGAGTTTTGAGTCTTGAGTCTTGAGTCTGGCACAACCGCAATTTGAAAAACACGAGTCATAACAATAGACTAACAATTGTGCAGGTAATTGTCAATGGACAGCTTGATGCTGGAGCGAAGCGTAAGTCCGCCCCTGACGGACTCGCCGCGAGCATCGAGAATCGAGCATCGAGCATCGGGCATCGAGCATCGAGCATCGAGCATCGAGTATCGAGCATCGAGAATCGGGCATCGAGAATCGGGCATCGAGCATGCATCAATTTTCTTGACTCGTTATCTTGTTTTTAATATCATTGTTTGTACAAGGAGAACGTAAATTAAAAAGGTGCAAAGACACGAAAGTTGGTGGTAGCTAAAATGAAAATTAGTAAACGAGCCCAGGATGTGCCGGCCTCGGCAACTATTGCCGTTACCTCGCGAGCCCAGGAATTAAAGGCCCGGGGCGTGGACGTAATCGGTTTCGGTGCGGGAGCGCCGGATTTTGACACACCCGAATATATCAAAGATGCCGCTATAGAGGCGCTGAAAGCAGGCAAAACAAAATACACCGCCGCCGCCGGCATAGTCGAGCTTAGGACCGCCATTGCCGCCAAACTCAAAAAGGAAAACGGTCTCGAATACACCCCCGACCAGGTCATCGTAAATATCGGCGGTAAGCACTCGGTCTACGAGGCAATGCAGGCGGTCCTTGACCCCGGCGATGAGGTTATTCTGCCCACGCCATATTGGGTAACATATCCGGAGGCAATAAAGCTCGCCGGTGCTGTGCCTAAAATTCTTCAAACCGATAAAAACACCGGCTACAAAATTACGCCGTCCCAGCTAAAGGAGGCCATCGCCGAAAAGACTGCTATGCTCTTAATCAATTCACCAAATAATCCGGGCGGTTTCACTTATACCCCGCAAGAGCTGAAAGCCATTGCAAAGGTTCTTGAAGGAACAGACGTGTACGTGCTTTCAGATGAAATCTACGAAAAACTAATCTACGGCGACACCAAATTTGTCAGCTTTGCTTCACTAAGCAAAGATGCCTACAATAGAACACTTACTCTCAATGGTTTCAGCAAGGCCTTCTCTATGACCGGCTGGCGCCTCGGATATACCGCAGGGCCCCTCGAAGCTATAAAGGCGATGGGGCGCCTTCAATCTCATATGACTTCAAACCCTGTAACCTTCGGTCAGTATGCCGCAATTGCTGCCCTCGGCGACCCCGCCGACCAGGCCATAGAAAATATGAGGATAGAATTCGAACGCCGAGGCAAATATATGGCCCAGCGACTAAACAGCATCAAAGGCGTCGTTTGCACCGAACCTACCGGCGCTTTTTACTGTTTTCCTGATGTTTCCAGCCATTATGGTCGAAATATTAACGGCGTAAAAATAAACGGCAGTATGGACTTCGCAAAAGCGCTTCTGGAACAGGCCAATGTCGCACTCGTGCCGGGACTGCCGTTTGGCTGCGACAACAATGTCAGGTTAAGTTTTGCCTGCTCGCTCGAACAAATTACTAAAGGGCTGGATAGACTACAAGAATGGCTGAGTCAATAGAAATCGAAAAACGCAGTGCCTTGTCCGGCTGGCCAATGATTCTCGGCTGGCTCGCAATGCTCATCTTTGCCTTCCACGCCTCTACGCATATGGTTGGTGCCGGTGATACCTGGGTCGCAATGGCCTGCGGAAGACATTTTATCAACCACGGCGTAGATACCGTCGAGCCGTTCAGCGCAAATTCCCATAAGCCGGGCCCAACACCGGAGGAAATAGAGACCTGGCCAAAATGGGCACAGTGGCTCACGGATAAAGTTGGCCTTGAGACGGTCAAATACTGGCATCCTACCGGCTGGATTAATCAGAACTGGCTGACACACGTTATTTTTTACTCCCTGATACCGCAATCTACATACGAAGACGGCTTAAGTTTTTCATCCAACGCGCTCGTCTACTGGAAGTTTGCCATTTATATACTTACCGTTATTTGTGTTTATTATACAGCCAGACTTTTGGGCGCCCATCCCGCTCTCTGTGCCGTCTTCGCCTGCTTCGCAATGTTCGTAGGCCGCTCTTTCCTTGACGTCCGACCCGCAGGTTTCTCAAACCTGCTGGTAGCTGTTTTTTTACTTATACTTGTTCTTACCATTTATTGGAACACATTGTACATCTGGCTCATTATCCCGCTGGCCGTTTTCTGGTGCAATGTCCACGGCGGGTATATCTATATGTTCATAGTCCTCGTGCCGTTCGTTACGTGGTATCTGTTAATGATGTTGCCCAAAAGATGGACTGTTTCAGCCTACAGTATTCTTGCGTGGGCTGTCCTTTACGCAATGGCTTACAAGTTTTTGAAGCACAAGTATCTTTCACCAATTCCACCGGGTACCGACTGGGTTTTTGGAGTGTTGTTCATATTGGTCGCCGCAAGCATTGCAACAGCCGCTTATAAACAGGTTAAGAATGAAGCATTCTATGCTTACCATATTGTGGCTTCGTTCATCGTTTTTTTAAGTCTTTTACCGAGATTTTTCCCCTCAATCCCATTAAACCTTCACTCTCAGCAGCGGAATATTCTTGAGATATATGTTAGCGGTTCACGGTGGGCCTTCCTTGCCGCTTCCATCTTACTGATGGGCTTGGCCCTCGTGCTAATGTTCTTAAAAAACAAACTTGTTCGTATGAAGCCAAAAGGCATATATCACACAATTGCCGCCGGCTTCGTCGCTTTCCTGGCCGTGATTGTATTCAACCCCTTTCATTTAACCAACCTCACTCATACCTTCGTCATCAGCGTCAGCAAACACGCCGAGAGATGGCGAGACGTCAACGAGTGGCACCGCGCCTTCGAATGGAACAATCCCGTCGGTGATGAAATACCTTTTTTAATAATGTATATTATTGCCTGGCTGGTTCTTCTGATTTGGGCTGTTGTTATCTTGATATCGACTTCTCGTTTTCTTGGCCGCCTGCCTAAGCGAAAAGCAAAAATTTCTGACGGGTATCAATGGCCTCGGATTGACATGGCTCTGATGATTATTGCCGCTTTGACTATTTATATGGCCATTTGTTCCCGAAGATTTATACCGATAGCTGCTATCGCAGCCTGCCCCATTATAGCAATGTTTATTGACCAGATGGTCTGTGCAATTTCGGCCAGACGCAGCTTCAACGAACAAAATCGTTTCGCCGTCTCGCCGATGCCCCAGACCCTGCAATTCTTTTTTACCGTTGCCGGCGCCGTCGCAGTTTTAACTTTCGGCCTATGGTGGGGGCTTAAATTTAAGCGCATTTATCTCGACACCTGGCCAACCGATACAAAATTAAATTCTGTCTTTATACGGATGACCGCCTCCGATGCAAAACCCTTCTACGCCTTGAAGTTTATCAAAGACAACAAGTTAGAAGGAAAAATGTTCAATTACTGGACCGAAGGCGGCTTCATCGCCTGGGGCCAAGAGCCTGACCCGAACACCGGACGAACGCCATTACAGTTATTTATGGACGGCAGAGCACAGGCCGCTTATGACCGCCAGGCTTATGAACTCTGGTCCACCATTATCTCTGGAGGCCCAGTCGTCCAGCGTGCCAAGATAATGAGAGGTACCTTGACTACCTTGACCGCTGCCGAATACACCAAAATCGGCCGGTGGGTGGATGAACGCCTAAGAAAACACAATGTCTGGGTCGTCTTAATGCCCTCAGCGGCCTATACTGATCCTCGGAAACCTTCCTATCACTTCGTAAAAGGCCTTGAACATAATTCCGATTGGCCCCTTGTTTTCTTTAATAACAGGCAAAAACTGTTCGTCGATGTAAGAAACCCTCGCGGCAGGGAACTTTTCGATGGCATAGCTAACGGAAAGACACTCTACCCGGATGACTTCTCCAGAAACCTTACCCTTGCCCATAATTTGTTCTTGTTTGCTGGCAATGATAAAACCAAAAGGAAACAGGCGCTTGATTTCGCCATCAAAGCTTTCGAATCAAACCCATCGCAGACTCCAATACTGGAAATAATATATGTTGCGGGAAGATTTCCCGAGCTAAGGCCTCGCATCAAAGTCTTTTGCGAAAATTATTTTAACGACTTCGCAGAAAATAAGGACACCTACGTAAAAAAGGACGGATATTTCCACAGAATCGTTGCCGCATTGAATGCAGGAAGTTATTTGCGGGCAATCGCCAAAAAGCAGAACAACACCGAACTTATGAATTCTTATAACGCCAGAATGAAAGATTACAGAAGTGAACAAAATCGGCTGCTTAAAAGGAAAAGGTGGTAACAAACGAGCAACGAATTCTATCAGCGTTTTTTTCCCCTGCTATAACGAACAGGATAATGTAACCCGCACCGTCGAGCAGGCGCTTGCTGTCCTGGAAAAGGTGGGCGCTGACTTTGAAGTAATTATCGTTGACGACGGCAGTTCCGACGCCACCGGCCGGATTGCCGACGAAATTGCCGCACGAAACAACAGGGTAAAAGTCGTGCACCATCCCGCTAATCTCGGTTACGGGGCCGCCTTGAAGTCCGGCTTTAATGCAGCGACAAAAGAGCTTGTCTTTTATACCGATGCAGACGGCCAGTTCGACATCAGCGAAATGCCGCCGTTGCTGCCCTTGATAAAACAATATGATATTGTTAGCTGCTACCGGTTGAACCGTCAGGACTCTACTGTACGCAAAATCAACGCCTGGTGCTGGACAAAGCTGGTTTGCCTGCTGTTCGGTATGAAAATCCGCGACATCGATTGTGCCTTCAAATTATACAAAAGGGAAATCTTTGATAACATTGAGCTCTCAAGTGCCGGAGCTTTGATTGATGCTGAAATCCTCGCTCGGGCCATCCGAAGAGGATATACAATTACTCAAAAAGGCGTGCATCATTATCCGCGAATGGCCGGCACACAAACCGGCGCAAACTTGCGAGTAATTCTTCGGGCCTTCAAAGAGCTGTTTAAACTACACAGAGAAATTTGTCGCACGAGCGACGAACAACGAGCAACGAATTATGAACGACGCGAAAGTTAATCTGTTCATCTACGGCTCGCTGCGCGACCGCAGAATCTTCCAGTCGGTCAGCGGACTGAGTTTTACCAGAAAGCCCTCTAAAGTTAGCGGCCAGACCCTTTTTGCCGAGCCGGCCTTGCTCCCACACTATCGAAAAGTCAGCCCCGACAATGTCTATTTCTATGCAGTGCCGGCACCATCTTCAAGAATTGATGGCTTTGTAATCTACGATGTCCCGCCCAGGGCAATGGCCGAAGTCGACAGGTACGAGGGAAAACGCTACGACAGAGAGACCGTCCAGGTCAACACTGCAAACGGCCTCGTCGAAGCACGGGCTTACCTCGCCACTCGCGAGTCAATGAGAAAACACTTCGGCGACAGGTTCCACGTCAATCTCATACACGAGCTTTGGCTGAGAAAACGAATCGAAAAATTTATTAAAAGACGCACTCGACCAGGCGAACGAACAGCAGACGCCGAATTGGAACGCAGAGCAGACAGAGAGCTGCTCGCAACCACCGAACGCGACCTGGTCATAAGCCATTATCACACCGATGCCGTTAGCGATTATTATCTTGAGCACGAGCTCGACCGCCCACGCTCGAGCATAAAACATTTATACGACGACCCGCAGGCAAAACCGTTCATCGAAAATTATTTGGCTTTAGTTGTAAAACAGGTCCTCCTCAATCAGCTCGACGAAAGAATACAGGCCCGATATCGATTTGAGCTCGAACATATGCGTACCTCGGAGAGATATTTCAAACGCTCGGTTAGTCTTCTTGCCGCTTTGCAAATGATAAATGCAAACAGCAGGACGGTTGATTTGATTGTCGAAAAATGTCTTCAAACGATGCCCTACGACAGGTACGACCTCATTGACTACGTCAAATACGCCGTGCGCGCGGCAAAGAGTATGTTTCATACTCGTATTGCACGGGCTTACCTGGAACGCATTCGCTCCAATCTTCAGCCGGGCGTCGTACCGCTCGGAATTGAAATCGAGTTGAGCAACCTCGGCCCCGCAGCCGTTGAGCCGCAAAAAAGCATACAAAAAAGGGTTGACCCGGTATATGACGGCTTTAAGTATTTCTGTGATTTTCGCCTCGATGTTTTGTCCTGGAAACTCGGCGGATATATCGACGACCACACCGGCTCGACCGACAGGGCACGCCGCTCCGGCTTTCTGGAGCTTGCGCCGGGAAGACTGAACATCGCAGGGGAGCTATCGCGACCCGCAACCGCAGACCCCTGGCTACTTAATCAGTTGATACACGAAATCGCCAATTTCTATGACGTCCGACCGCACAGTTTGCATTTATCTTTTCAACTCCGTAAAAACCAAATCGGAAAGCAGAAAATTCTGCCTTTAGGTTTTGTCAAGTGCCTGCTTGTCCTCGGCGGAGGCCCAGAGCTAAAGGGCACCGGAAGACTATGGGTTTCAAGAATGGGCTATGATGAGATAACTCAACACGGCTATGGTGAAGAACTCGTCTTTGCAAGAACCAGCAAACGCAGATGGTACCTGGCGCCAGACGAAATTGCAGACAAGCCCCCGGCCCAGGCAACTACCTATGTCCAGCAGTATAAATTTATTCGTCTGGAAAAACGCGCCAATTATGAGCCCTTAATCTTGTGCCTCAAAGGACTCCAGTTGGCATACAATCCCGCCGATTATTTAAGCGCCGAGCAGTTAAGAGGCAGCAGAAAATTACGCCGACAATACGAGGAATTAAAAAAATGGTCCGCCGAACCTACGGAAATCAGTCCTCAAACAATAAGCAAATTCTTAAATACCGTCCAGAAGGGCTTGATGAATGAAGGACACCACCGGCCCGCTCACAAATTGCATTATATCGATTGGGCACTAAGCGCCATTGATGTGCAGCTGCGTATGTTCAACAAACAGCTTAAAAAACCGCCCAACACCTCTTAGCAAAACACAGAATGTCATTCTGAGCGCAGCGAAGAATCTCGTCATTGCGAGGAGCGCAGCGACGTGGCAATCTTAAAAAAAATGTTTAACCCCGCAATTTATTGCGGGGTTATTTAGTTTGCACCCTTTTAACTTTCACCCGATAAATTCTTTTTCTTTTTAACCTTCTTATCGCAAACCTGGCCACTTCACTATGGTCAAATGCCATATCTTTCGGCAATTTCTCTACATCGAACCATCGCACCTCTGCTGCGTCGTCGCCGGCTTTTATCTTATTCAGTCCTTCTGTTGCAACGCCCATATATACTATTGTAATCTGTCTGCCCCTCGGGTCACGCCCCACATTACCGTAGGTACGCATCTGTTCCAGGGCTGCATTTACCAGTCCCGTCTCTTCCGCCAGCTCCCGGGCCACAGCATCTTCAAGCCCCTCATCAATCTCCACAAATCCGCCGGGCAAAGACCATTTGCCTTTGAACGGCTCATTTCCGCGATTGACCAGCAGCAGTTTGGCTCCCGTTTTGAAAAAGCCAAAGATAGCGGCGTCAACACTCACCATCGGCCTCGGCCAATCGTAAATATATTTGCCCTTCTTAGCCATCTCAAAAATCAAAGTGACAGATAAAAATTCAAAAATGACATTTCATATCATTGCGAGCGAAGCGAAGCAATCTCGACCATTCGCAAATTAGAGATTGTCACATCCTCACTTCGTTCGGGTTCGCAATGACATTTTGCATTTTAATATGTAATTTTGCTTTTTGCATTTTAATTTTTAATTTTCTTATACCAATTGCCTAAAATCTCTCTATTGCTTACAATGATATGGGTATGAGCTTTTCAAAGAAGATTCCCGGCAAATACATCAAAACCGTGCCGCTAAGACTCAACAATGGCTGGAGCGGCAGGGCGGTACTGTCCGCTCCGTCCGGCAGTCCTTGGGACTCCTTACGGAGGAACTTTTCCAGAACCGACTGGGCCGATTGTCTCGCGCAGCCCGAGCTGCTATTCGAAGATGTCGAAAAAATCCTGAAAACAGAAGGCCGAAACTGTGTCGCCGTGAAAAATCTTACAATAGCAGGAAACCGGCTAAAAGTCGTTATCAAACGCCATCACCCCCAGCCCGGCTTGCGCCAATTCTTCCGTTCGTTTCGACCCGGCAGGGCGCTGCGAAACTTCAAAACCGCTCTTAAACTGATAAGCTGTGGCATTTCAGCGATAGCTCCCATTGCAGCTTTACACCAAAAACGAAACTTACTTACCAGACAAAGCATTTACATTACCGAATATTTCGAAAACAGTTCTGAACTTTACACTTTTTCTTCTGAACAATTGTCGAAGGTTCAGGCCAGCCGGTTCGCACTAAAAAAAGAGTTTTCTCATCAGCTCGCCGCTATACTTGCATCACTGCACAAAAACGGCCTATGGTACAGAGATTCAAAAGCCAGCAATTTTATCGTTACTAAAGACACCCAGAGTAAATACAGAATATTGCTCGCCGATATGGACGGAATAAAGCGTTATTTCCTGCGCCGCAGAAGCAGCCAATTTCGCCCATTGTGGCAGCTTGCCGCCTCGACGCTCCCTGTATCTGCCATTAACCGAGCAGATTACTTGCGGACCTTTACAGCTTATTGTAATCTAACCGGCCTTGAGCTTCCGCAGCGCCGCCCGATTTACCGTGAGCTCGCAAAACGGGCCAAAGCCAAACGCCTGCGCACCATCGCCAAAACATCGAGCATCGAGAATCGAGAACATTATGTCTGAAAGTTTGAAAAACATCTTGATAATAAAGCCCAGCTCACTGGGCGACATAGTCCTGGCTTTGCCGGCCCTTTCAGCTTTGCGCAAAAGTTTTCCCGATGCGAAGATTAGTTGGCTTATCCGCCCGGAGTTTGCACCACTCCTTGAGAACCATCCACATTTAACTGATATCATCCTTTTCGACCGCAAGTTCCTCGGAAAGGCCTGGTACCACCCTGGAGCATTCAGCTCTCTCGTCTCACTTATCCGCCGCCTTCGCCGCAGTAAATTTGACGCCGTAATAGACCTGCAGGGTCTTTTCAGGACCGCTTCTTTTGCCTGGCTCTCCGGCTGTAAAAAACGCCTCGGAATGGCAAACGCCAGAGAGCTCGCTCGCATCTTTTACACGCATAAGGTCACCCAGCACAGAGATTGCATTCATCTGGTCGATTACTACTTAAAGATAATCCAAACCGCCGGTGCTTCCTCTCTTGATGTTCAGTTTGTATTGCCGCAGGACACCGCCGCTGCCGATTCGATTAACAGGTTATTAACCAGCCACAATATCAAACCCGGCAATTACGCTGTCTTTGTACCCGGCTCCGCTCGCAGTGACAAGTGTTGGCCAATCGAACGATTCGCCGCCTTGGCTGATAAAATTTCATCGCAGTTTCACCTCTCTATAGTTGCCACGGGGACAGCATCCGAAACCAGCGCTGTTGAAGAACTGCAAACCATAGCCGATGTTCCGATAGCCAGCTTTGCCGGGCTCACCAATCTCACCGAGCTAATAGCTCTATTAAAAGCTGCCAGTCTGGTGGTAAGCAATGACACTGGCCCGGGCCACATCGCCGCTGCTCTGGGCACGCCTCTGGTTCTGATATTTGGTCCTACTAACCCCGCCAGGGTCGCCCCGTACGGAAGGAGCTGCTGCGTCGCTGCGATTGGATCCGACAGCAGGGGCTTCAAGTCCGACAGCACCGACCCAAAACACGATATTATTGCTATAACCGTTGACGAGGTTTATCAAAAGGTATGCGAGCAAATGAATTCGTAATGCTCTGCAACGGGTGGCACCCTCAAACTTGTTTGGGGGTGTTGAAAAATCGTTTGTCATTGCGAGCGAAGCGAAGCAATCTCATATTTAGAAAGTTTGTAGGGTAGGCTTCAGCCCACCGCCTTCCTAAAAAACAAACCCTAACTTTGCCAGGGTTTTCATTATCGGTTAGCTCCCAGCTCCGCTGGGGGTCAAAATTTTATCCTTGTAGGCTGGGGCTTGCCCCAGCACTAAGAAAAGTGTCACCTATGTATCGGTTGACAAAACCTCAGTTCCCCAGCCATTATACTCTCCGCAGAAATGTTTTGCGACCCCATCAAACCATGCGCTTGTCTCAAGTATTGCCTCTTCCTCCGGGACCATACTCTTTGTCGCACGGCAGCTCCATACAGGCTTCGAGAATAATCTCCGCCACCATGGCGGCGGCACGCAATCGATCCTGACTGTATAGCCTTCCCTCTCGATTTCACTTAAAGCCGACTTGGCCTGTTCTTCTGATGGAAAATACAAAAAAAAGTCCACTGTATGTGGTTTACTAAGATCTGATCCCAGTTCTTTCAACCTATGCAGTACGGCTAAATCTTTATCTCGTGCTCCCATAAGCAAAAAACCTCACATCAAAAAAATCATAATCCCTTTCCAAATCTCGTCACATAAATACGAGTCTTAATTTCCATATCTCTTATCTCACGTCCTATTATCCCCGGTCTTCTCAACCAACACAATAGGAAAAAGGAAAAATTCACCCCATGAGATAATCTTTCACTATCTCACGGGTCCGTCCCCCGTTTCACCGTCCAGCCGTCTCACCGTTCAACCGTTAAACCGTCTCCACGCACCGCTCACACAAATCAGGATGCTTAACGTCGGCCCCAACGCTTGGCCAATAGTTCCAGCACCGCTGACATTTTTTGAAATTGCTCTTCTGCGCTGTGACTGTCGTCTCACCCGTGTCTTTGTGCAGTTTTACCTCGCTAACTATGCAAAGTGCTGCAAATTGCTCAAGTCCAAGCTCGTTAAGGACCCTGGCATCCTCATCATCGCAGTTAATGGTTACGTTCGCCTCCTGATTGCTTGCAATCTTTTTCTCTTGCCTAAGACCTTCAAGGACCCGCAGTACCTCGTCACGCAGCCCCATTAACTTTTGCCACCTCGATTCGGCGTTCTTCCAGTCAATTGAATCATCAACTTTCGGCATCTCAGCCAAATGCACGCTTTCTTCGCAATACGCATCACGCATCACGCTCGACGATTTCATCGCCGCCCACGCCTCTTCCGCTGTGTGCACCAGAATTGGTGCCAGCATCCGAACCAGGCAATCTAATATCCTGTACATCGCCGTCTGTGCGCTTCGCCGCGACAAACTATCCGCCGCATCGCAGTACAGTCTGTCCTTGAGCACATCCATATAGATACTGCTCATCTCGACCGTACAGAAGTTATAAAGCAGCGAAAAAACCTTATGAAAGACAAAGTTCTCGTATGCCGCCGTAACATTGGCAATCAGTTTTTGCAGCTGCTGCATCGCCCACTTATCTATCTCGAACATATCATCGTAGGCCGCGCTTTTAACATTCGGGTCAAAATCATCAATATTGCCAAGCAGAAATCTGAGCGTATTTCTGATTTTCCTGTAGGCATCCTGCGTCCGTCCTATTAGCTCATCGTTGCACCGTATATCTTCCTGATAATTTACGCTCGCCACCCACAGCCGCAGAATATCCGCCCCGTATTTTGCCACCTCCTCCTGCGCGTTAACGTAATTGCCCAGCGATTTCGACTGTTTGAGACCCTTCTCATCAACGGTAAAGCCATGCGTTAAAACGCTCTTGAACGGCTCTTTGCCCGTCGCTCCCAGGGCCGGCAGAAGTGACAGTTGAAACCACCCCCGATGCTGGTCCGACCCTTCCAGATATAAATCCACCGGCACAGGCCAGCCCGCTTCTTTTACACACACGCTGTACCAGCTGCAGCCTGATTCAAACCACACATCGAAGATGTTTTCTTCCTTCTGCAGGTCATCGAAAGAAAAGCCCTCCGGCACTTCAAAATCATCGCCTAAAATCTGCCGGGGCGAATCCGTGAACCAGCTATCTGAGCCTTTCTTGGCAATATGCTTGGCCACAGCTAACACAGATTCCCTGGTCATCAAAGTTTCCCCGGCTGAATTGATAAACACCGGCAGAGGCAATCCCCACGAGCGCTGCCTGCTGATACACCAGTCAGGCCGCGACTCCAGCATCCCCGCAATCCGTTTTTCGCCCCACGCAGGGACCCATTTTATATCTTTGACCCGCTCCAGCGCCAAATCGCACAAACTCTTACCGGCCACCCCCTTCTTGCTTTCGCAATCCGCAGGATGCCTCTCGGTAGAAAGCAGGGGGGTGTCAACACTGATAAACCACTGCTCCGTCGCCCTGAATATGACAGGCCCCTTGCTCCGCCAGCAATGCGGATAGCTGTGCACAATTTTGCCTTCCGCAAATAGCAATCCGCTCTTTTTCAGATGCTCATTTATTTCCGAATCAACCTTTAGTACGTTTTTACCAACCAGCCACTTTGGCACCGTATCGTCATAACACCCGTCATCCATCACCGGCGAATAAATCGCCAGTCCAAATTTCTGCCCCGACATATAGTCCTCAATGCCGTGTCCCGGCGCAGTATGAACCAATCCCGTCCCATCTTGAACCGTCACATAGTCGGCAAGGATAATCATATACGCGTCTTTGTCCGTTGGATTATTTTCCACAAATGGATGCTCGTACCGTAACCCTTCGAGATTCTTGCCTTTTATGGATTTTTTGCTGACAGTATATTGTCCTTCTACTAAGCCAGCCGCAGCAACTACGGCCTCAACACGGTCAGTTGCTACTAACGATACAAACTTGTTACCGTCCTTTTCGTAAATCAGCGTCGTGTAATCGAGATGTGGATGCACTGCTATAGCCAGATTCGCCGTTAACGTCCACGGCGTCGTCGTCCATATCATAAAGCAGACCCTGGGTAATTGATTATTGATTATTTCTTTCTCTGCGTTCTCCGCGTTCTCTGCGCTGAATTCTTTCGTGGATACCAAACCAAGCTCGACCAATCGGCCAACGCTTTCTTTAGCAACGGGAAAATTAACGTATATACTCGGCGATGAAATATCCTTATATTCCAGCTCCGCCTCCGCCAGCGCCGTCTCACAACCAATCGACCAGTGAATCGGCCTTAACTGCTTATAAACCAATCCCTTCCCGACCAGCTCGGCGAATACCTCCAGAATCCCCGCCTCATACCCCGGCGTAAACGTAAGATACGGATTCTCAAAATCGCCGAATATCCCTAATTCCTGAAACTGCCTGCTTTGCACTTTGACGTATTTGCTCGCATATTTCTTACAGGCCTTGCGGATATCGGGCTTACTCATCTCACGCACTTTATCGCCAAGCTCTGCTACGACTTTCGATTCAATGGGCAGACCGTGGCAGTCCCAGCCCGGCACGTAAGGCGCATCGAACCCCGCCATAGTCTTGTACTTAACAACAAGGTCTTTGAGCACCTTATTGATAACGTGTCCCATATGGATATCGCCGTTAGCGTAGGGCGGCCCATCGTGAAGGATATACAAAGGCGCTCCACGCCGCGTCTTTCGTATCTTAGCGTAGATATTCTTCTTTGCCCATTCCTTGCGCAGTTGCGGCTCACGTTGAACAAGGTTCGCCTTCATAGAAAAGCCCGTCTTCGGCAGATTTAGCGTTTCCCGATAACTTTTATCAACAGCGGATTCTTGCTTTTTTATTTTATCTGCGCAATCCGTGTAATCTGTGGCTAATTTCTTCTTATTTTTTTCCTTATCCGGCATCTAACAAATCCCCAAAAATCTCAATAACAACCAGATTGCGTATCATATATACTCAAATCGCCACTGTCAACATTACTGGTCGCCGGTCGTTAGTCGTTGGTCTTGTGTCTTGCGTCTGGAGTCTTTTCTTAATCTGTGTCAATCCGTGCTAATTTATGCCATAGGTATCCGTGGTTAATATCTCTTTGCGTCTTTTGTGCTTTTTCGTGGCCAAACAAAATCCGC
>JAUVYQ010000228.1 GCA_030603035.1 Phycisphaerae bacterium
GTGCAAAAGACGATTCAAACGATTTTATCTTTGCCGGATGTGCCGGAGCCGAGCGATGTGGCTGACGCCATAGCGGCGGCGCTGTGCTGTGCAAATTCGAAGGTAATTCTCACTGGAGCAACCAACAACAAACTATGATAGCCAGGATTGAAGGAAAACTTGTCAAGCTTGACAGCGACAGCGCCCTGGTGCAGGTCGGGGCGGTCGGGTATGAAGTAATGCTGCCGAGCTACTGTGTAAGTGCGCTATCAGACAAGGTCGGTACGGACATCACTCTTTGCACTATGGAATATTACGAAGGTACGCCGGCCGGCGGAAATCTGATACCAAGGATGGTCGGTTTTTTGAGTGCAGGCGAGAGGGATTTTTTCACCAAATTTATCAGCGTCAAAGGAATTGGTATAAAAAAGGGATTGCGGTCGTTGAGTATTCCGATAGCTACCATAGCGGCGGCGATAGAGAACGCCGATGACAAGACACTTCTGTCACTGCCGTCAGTGGGCAAGAGGATGGCTCAGCAGATTATCGCCGAGCTGAAGGGCAAGTTACAAACTTTCGCAGTTGGAGCCGAACCGGGCAAGCCGGCGGAGGCGAGATTAAAACCGTTCCAGGTTGAGACACTGGAGATTCTTATCGCCTGGGGTGAAAGACGAAGCGAGGCGATGGAACTAATTGAGCTGGCCTGTGAGAAGCACCCTGATATAAATTCAACTGAGGCGCTTGTGCCTTTAGTGTACAGGTTAAAGCAGGGAGTAGAAGTCTAAAAGCGTAAAATTCAAAGCGAAAAATGTAAAACCATAGTGCAAAACTTAAAATTAAACAGGTTTTGTTTTAAATTTTGAATTATAGTTTTTAGCTTTTAGCTTTAAGTTTTTAGTTTCTATACTATGGCGATAGGCAGAATCATAAGCGGAAAATCTTTGAATGAAGCAGAAGAGAGCTTTAGCGTCTCACTTCGGCCCAAGTTCCTGGACGAGTGCGTAGGGCAGTGCAACGTCAGGGAAAAGCTTGCAATTGCCATAACTGCGGCGAAGCAGAGGGGTGAGCCGCTGGAGCACATTTTGTTTTACGGCCCGCCCGGTCTCGGCAAAACGACGCTGGCTAATGTTGTGGCAAACGAGATGAGGGCGAGAATACGGTGCTCATCGGGCCCGGCTATGGTAAAACAGGGCGACGTAATGGGCCTTTTGAGCAATATAAACACCGGCGATGTACTTTTTATTGACGAGGTTCACCGGCTCAGCACGCCGGTCGAAGAGTTTATTTATCCGGCGATGGAAGAGTTCAAAGTTGACTTTACCGTTGACAGCGGTCTGCACGCAAAGACGATAAATTTTCCACTGAAGCGTTTTACTTTGATTGGCGCTACGACACGGGCGGGCCTCTTGAGCGCTCCGCTTCGCAGCCGGTTCGGGATGCTCTATCATCTGAACTTTTACAGCGCAGAAGAGTTGACAGCGATTCTGGGCAGGTCGGCAGAGCTGCTGCAATTACAGAGCGAGGATGGGACGCTAGAATTGATTGCGAGTCGGTCCCGCGGTACGCCGCGAGTTGCAAATCGATTGTTAAAGCGAGTGCGGGACTACGCACAGGTAAAAGGTACGGGGGTGCTCAGTACAAGAATAGTCGAAAGTGCGCTGGCGATGGAGCAGATCGATACATTGGGGCTGGACGAGCTGGACAGGGCTGTTCTGCGTGCGTTGGTGAGCGTTTATGATGGGGGGCCGGCCGGTATTGATGCGATTGCGGCGACACTCGGCGAAGAGAGGGACACGCTTGAAGATGTGGTCGAGCCGTATCTCTTGCAAATAGGTTTTTTACGCCGAACCAAGCGTGGCAGAGAGGTTACCCAGGCGGCCTGTAAGCATTTGGGGTTCAAGTTCCATAAAAAGAAACGCGACTCCGAGCAGTCTGAGCTGTTTGAGCAGGCCGGGCAGGAAACTCATAAAGCGTGAATAAGTACGCCGACGACAAGGATAGAGCTTTATAAGAACTATGGAAGATGAAATCTGCGAAAACTGCGGCGGAATCATAGCTATTTTTGACCAGGCCTTTGTATACAAAGGCCGAATTGTTTGCAAGAAATGTGACAAAGAGCTGCGTGCCCTGTTAGAAGTCCGGACCGAAGCTGCGCCAATCCGACCCGCCGACTCACCTCTAACGGGGCGTGCAGAACCCCAAAAACCTGAAGAATTACCGGAATTCCCGGAACTCCAGGGCAGCCCGATTAGAATCGAGCAGGCCCTTGACATATCAAAACCACCGACTCCGAAACCTTTACCTCATAAGCGCAGATGTTTAAGAATAACAAGGTCGATGCTCCTCTGGCTTTCACTTGCCGGCTGGAGTTTGTTGTGTCTGTTCTTAATCTTTTATGTACCTGTGCGTTACAAGTCCGAATTGAAAGGCAATGCCTTCGGCATTGAATACCTGATAGTATCTTTTATGGTTCTCTGGTTTCTGGGGGCTTTAGTGTTGTTTATAGCAACTACCTTTACTCAAAAGGACGAGAAATGACACAAAGTGTCATTGCGAGCGAAGTGAAGCAATCTCAACTCATCGAAAGTCCGAGATTGCTTCGTTGCTTACGCTCCTCGCAATGACAATTCCTCAAATCAAAAGTCACAGACCATTAGGTTCCTAAAATATATTTTGCCATTTTGGGCGCCTTTCAACTTCCAATTTTCGAGACCACATTAGCAAACACACATCTGCCAAAACACTGCAGTTGTCGATGTCCGGCTCTCGCATTTCATCCCGGATTCTGTATAAAGCCATTTGCGTTGTTCGGAAGTAATTGTGGTTTAAGGTGGTTATAAAAACTTCAAATTGTATTTACCCCGCTGTTTTGCTGTAAGTGCTTATTTTTCTTCACGCAAAAAAAGAATTGTCCCAGATTGACCCCAAATAA
>JAUVYQ010000082.1 GCA_030603035.1 Phycisphaerae bacterium
TTATTTGGGGTCAATCTGGGACAATTCTTTTTTTGCGTGAAGAAAAATAAGCACTTACAGCAAAACAGCGGGGTAAATACAATTTGAAGTTTTTATAACCACCTTAAACCACAATTACTTCCGAACAACGCAAATGGCTTAAGAAAATTATCGGACAATAAATATTATAAGTATTTCTTATTGTTAGGTTGTCGAAGCGCAAATTCGGTAAGTTTTTTTATATCAAAGTCTTACACCAGACAAACAGGATGTCGGCAGATATGGTCTTGCGGCGTTTGGCTCGGCTTTATTTTTTGTAGATTTTTTTGGGGTCGAACACCTTTTCTGCGATAAATACCAGCTCTTTGCCGCTGTCCTTCTTCAACGCACGGTAAAAACAGGCTTGGTAGCCAACGTGGCATTGGGCGGCATCAACGACTACCTCGAGGACAAGACAGTCCTGGTCGCAATCGACGAGTATTTGTTCTACTTTTTGAAAATGGCCGCTTTCTTCGCCTTTTTTCCATAATTTTTGTCGCGACCTGCTGAAATATGTGGCATAGCCGGTTTGAATCGTCAAATCCAGTGCCGCCCGATTCATATATGCGACCATCAGTATCTGACCGGTCTTTGCGTCCTGGGCAATGGCCGGCATCAGGCCATTGTCATCGAATTTTGGAATAAATTCCAAACCTTCTTCAATAGTTTTGTTTGCTGCCATTTGTCTGCTCCTTTGTGATTGGTGGTACGATTCACCCCGTTAGAAATCCTTTACCTTTTGTCCCATATTCTTATCCCCTCTGGAATTTCTAACGGGGTTCTAAATATCATCTTGCCGGGAGCAGTTTTACCCGTTATTATCTGCGAAAACAAGTTTTTTAAGGTAAACTACGTTAATGCCCGAACCGAGAGCCAAAAAAAGTAAACGCATATTCCTGTTTCTGCGTATTGGTGTGGTTGTTTGCGGGGTGGCCTGGGGGGTATTTTGGGTTTCCGGGGAGCAGAGATGGCACAAGTTGGTGGAGATTTTCCATCAAATGAATATAGGTGTTTTTGCTGCTGCTCTGGGTATTTTTATTATCAGCCAGGTAATAATAGGATTGCGCTGGTGGCTGCTGCTCAGGAGTCAACACATCTTTATAGATTTTTGGGCCGCTGTCAGACTGTATTTTTTGGGTTGGTTTTACAATAATTTTATGCCCGGCTCAGTAGGTGGTGATTTGCTTCGTGCCTGGTATGTTACCAAACACACCCCGAAAAAGTTCGAAGCAGTTTTGAGTGTGTTTGTCGACAGGGTAATTGGGTTGTTAAGCACGTTGGCAATTGCTATTTTTTTCTACTTGCTCTTTCTACGAGGCCGGGGGGCTGTAATAACTTCGGATGACGAAAGCGAGGATGGTTTTCTCAAGTTTGTTGTTGAGTACAAGTGGGTTCTTTTCTGGGCGATTGTGCTCGTTGTGGGGGTTTTCTGTGGGTTCTTATTGCATAAGCGAGGGCGAGCAATACTGAAAAAGGTCTGGTCATCTGTTTGCGTGTACGGTATGAGGATGATTAAGAAGCTACGAGATGCAATTATTCTTTATAGCAGCAAACCCGGAACAATTCTTGTGGTATTTGGTCTGACGGTTTTTTTGCAGCTTCTGACAATCACAGGTTTCTGGCTTCTTGGGAGAAATCTGGGGATTGAAGCCGGCATCGAGTATTATTATGTCTTCTTCACGCTGACGTGGGTGTTGGGGGCGGTTCCTGTGAGCATTGCCGGGGCGGTGGTAGTTGAGGGGACGCTTGCTTATCTGTTTATTACGTTTGCCGGCGTTGGCGAGGGGCCGGCGTCTGCGCTGGCGCTGTGTCAGCGGGTTGTATGGATGCTCGCATCTTTGCCCGGGGCAGCGATACATTTGATTGGCGCACATTTGCCAAAAGACTTTTTTATTGACTATAAGAAGTCCATAAATTAGACTACAGCGTTCTGTATAAGGTGCGCTTTTTTAAGGAGCTTCAATAGAACAAAAATTAGCAAGTTGATAACAGCAAAAGACTGTTTTTTAAGGGCATACTGATGGTAGGACGCTTTAAGAGCTATTTTCTGCGTGGATTGGCGGTGCTATTGCCGACCATTCTGACAATCTGGATATTCGTCTGGGGGTACACTTTTATCCAGGACAATATCAGTATCCACATAAGAAATGGTCTGGACTGGTTGATGAGAAAAGTTGCCGGCGGCGAATTTGTTGACAACCTGGCCGAACGGTGGTGGAACATCGCCTTATCTGCAGCAGGTTTTCTTATAGCCCTACTTATAGTTTGCATAGTCGGAGCATTGCTGGCCAGCGTTGTAGGTAAAACGCTGTGGCGAATGGTCGAGAAGTTCATAATGAACACGCCGTTTTTAAGGAGGGTCTATCCTTATATCAAACAGATTACCGATTTTGTGCTTACTCAAGAGGAAAAGAAAAAAATGTTCTCAAGAGTTGTCGCCGTTGAGTATCCGCGAAAGGGTATATGGTCGATGGGTTTTGTTACGGGCTCCGGGCTTGAGAGGGTTGTAGACAATGTTAAAAAGGAATTTCTCACGGTTCTTATCCCTACTTCGCCGACGCCATTTACCGGCTTTGTAATAATGGTTCCGAAAAAGCAGACAATAGAGTTGAATATAACAGTAGAAGAAGCATTGATATTTGCAGTGAGCGCAGGGGTCATAACACCGGGCGGCGAGCAGGTGGCGGCTGCTCTGCCGAAGGCCGGTTCGGAAAATAATAAAGAAGAAGAATAGAAACGGATCTCGATGTCGGAAAACAGTTAAGGAGGACGATTTTGCTTTTTACTATCAGTGGCAAACATATCGAGATAACAGAAGCTATTAGAAGGCACGCTGAGGAAAAGACTTCAAAGCTTCCCAGGTACTACAATAGTATCAATCAGGTTGAGGTAATTATCGACGGCAGTCAAGGCGGCAATACCGGCGTGGAGATAATTGCAAGGGGCGAGCACAGCAAGGTTTTCATTGTTACCGAAACAGGTGAGGACGCTTACCGGTGCATTGATGTAGCTGTCCGTAAACTCGAACGACAGCTCAGGAGAAAAAAGGGCAGGGAACGAGACGACAAACACGCGGGCGGTGCAGAGTTAGGATAGCTTTGGTTTTTGCGATAATGTCCTTTTGTCGTTTTTGTTTTGGCCGGGTAGGCCGACTAAGGGATGGGTTTGGACGGATAAGATGAAGTTTGCAGATTTTGTCTGTTTTGAGGCGGTAATTCCCCAGCTGAAAGCAGGGGACCGCGACGGTGTGATAGCGGAGCTTGTTGCGTCACTCGATAAAGCCGGTCGGCTTGGAAAAGGCGACCGTGAAGAGATTATCAAGGCGATGATTAAAAGAGAAAAGGAGGCAAGTACGGGAATGGGTAAGGGTATTGCCGTGCCTCATGTGAAACACCAGGCGGTTAAAGATGTAGTTGTTGCGATAGGACAAAGCAGTGCTGGTATTGATTTTTCTGCTCTCGACAAGCAGCTGGTTTATTCGGTGATACTAATAATTAGCCCTATGGACAATCCCGACAAACATTTACAGGTGATGGAGAACATTTTCAAGCGTTTGCAGCAGGAGAAGTTCCGCAAGTTTCTCAGACAATCTCAGACGGCCGAGCAGATTGAATCTCTTCTCAGGGAAGCCGACGAAAATCCGTCTTTATAATAATTAGCCACGAAGCCACGAAGGCACAAAGAAAAAAATAAAATTCGATATTCGGATTTAAAAATAAATATGCGAACCTTCGTGTCTTGGTGCCTTGGTGGCAAGAAAATGGAGAAATTGATTTGCGAAACGGAAGTTGAGATAAAAAACGCAGATGGACTTCATATGCGCCCCGCAATGCAGTTTGTTGATGTTGCGAGCCAATTTGATTGTGATGTTACCGTCAGCAATAGTGAAAACAGTGTGGACGGCAAGAGTGTTATGCAGATGAGTATGCTTGCGGCAACCTGTGGCAGCAAACTAAAAATTAAAGCTGAAGGTGCGGATGCTCAAAAAGCGGTCGATGCTTTGCGAGAGCTTGTCGAAGAGAAGCATTTCGATGAGCCGACACCAAAGGTGTGAAGCGTGAAGCGAGATACGCTTCACGAGATACGAGAAATATACGATGGAAATAAAAAAAGGAATAGCTGTTTCGCCGGGCATTTCTATTGCCAGGTCGCTGGTTATTGATGCCGAAGATTATCGAATTCCCCGGCGTAAAATTATGCCTTCGCAACGAATGACGGAGATTCAACGCACAAGGAACGCCTTTAAGGATGCAATCGCGGAATTGACTCAACTTGAGGCGGCACAGGATGAGACCGAAGGGGGCAAGATAAAGGATATCTTTGCAGTTCATTTGCGTTTCCTGCACGATAGAAGTTTGCGCAAGAAAGTAACGGATTTGGTCCAGTCGGATTTGGTGACAGCAGAGTATGCGGTCTCGGCGACGCTGCGAGAAATCGCTTCACATGTCACAAAGGAAAAAGATGCTTATATGCGCGAACGAGCGGCAGATATTTACGATATGGAAAGACGTTTGCTCAAGCATCTGCTTGGCGGGAAGCGCGAAGACGTTGAGCATCTGACCGAAGAGGTTACGGTTGTTGTTCGAGAATTGAGCCCTACCCAAACTGCCGGGTTTAACAAGAAATTTGTGAAAGGGATTGCCAGCGACGCTGGTGGCCGAACGAGTCACGCAGCTATCGTTGCGCGGTCCTTAGGCATCCCGGCGGTGGTGGCGCTGGAAGACCTTACAGAAAGTGTCAGCGGAGGAGATACGGTCATTATCGACGGCAATCGCGGTATTGTCATTGTAAATCCGGACGATGAGACAATCCGGCAGTATGAAGAATACTCGCGGGAATTCGTAGAGCTTGAGCATAAACTTGATGCGATAAGAGAAAAGCCGGCCGAAACCCGTGACGGCGTGAAGGTAACATTGTTGGGCAATATCGAGTTTCCGGACGAGGCGGAGATGGTTTTGCAAAAAGGAGGGGAGGGCATAGGGTTATACCGCACGGAGTTTTTGTATCTTAACAGGCCGAGCGAACCTACGGAAGAGGACCATTATCAAGCTTATGCTGAAACCGTCGATGTTTTTAAGCATCGGCCTGTGATAATAAGGACTGCGGACCTTGGGGCGGACAAATACACCCAGAGCAAGCGTTTTGCACCTGAGCCGAATCCGTTTTTGGGGCTTCGGTCCATCAGGTTTTGCCTGCAGAACCTTATGATGTTCAAAACACAATTGCACGCAATTTTGCGGGCGTCGGTTCTCGGTGAGGTCAAGATAATGTTTCCGCTGATAACGAATATTCAGGAGCTGATGCAGGCAAAGATGATTGTGCGCGATGTTATGGAAGACCTTGACGAAGAGTCTATAACGTACAATAAAAATATTCAAGTAGGGATTATGGTCGAAACGCCGTCCGCGGCTTTGATGGCCTCTACATTGGCAAGGGACGTCGATTTTTTCAGTATCGGAACAAACGACCTTACGCAATATACTCTGGCGGTTGACAGGGGCAACGAATTGGTTTCCACGCTTTATTCGGCTGTGGACCCTGCGGTGCTGCGGCTTATCAGGACCGTTATTCAGGATGCGCACAAGGCACAAATAGAGGTTCACGTTTGCGGGGAGATGGCTTCGGAGCCGGAGTACATTATGCTGCTGCTGGGGATAGGGGTCAGAATGATTTCGCTTACTCCGCCGATGATACCGGAGATAAAGCAGATTATTCGCTCTGTTACAATAGAAGATTGCAACAACCTGGCAAGAAAAGTACTTGGTATGAACTCTGAAAGGCAGATTTCAAACTATCTGCGTGACGCCGCAAGAAAGATTTTGCCTGAAGCTTTTTAGTTGGTAATTAGTGATTGGTAATTGGTGATTGGTAATTCTCTGCGGTCTCGGCGGTAAAAATAACCAAATTATTGGAGATAGGCACATAAAAGTGTCGAACGAAACTATCCTGCTGGTAATAAAATTCAGGATAGTGGGCAGTCTGAGGTTCCTGTCACACGCTGAAACGGTCAAGGTTTTTCAACGGGCCTGCGCTCGAGCCGGTATAAAAATCCGGCACAGTCAAGGTTTCAATCCTCGTCCGAAACTGTCCCTGCCGCTGCCGAGGAGCGTCGGGGTTGAGTCGGACGATGATTTGCTCTGTCTTCGATACTCGATACTCGATACTCGATGCTCGATACTCGATACTCGAAGTGATTTCTGCGATTTGGTTAAGGATAAGCTTTCGAGGCAGCTGCCTGAAGGTTGTGAGCTTCTTTCGGTAAGTGTTGCGGAAACAAATACATCGTTTCAGCCGAGCGAGGCGACGTATGTGTTGACGGTGCAGCCGGAATATCTCAACGAGAAGTTAAAGGCCGCGATTAAGCGTTTGTTGGCAAGTGAAAATCTTAATCTCCAGCGGCGGATAGACGCAAAGGGCAATATCCGGAATGTGGATGTCAGGCGTTTCTTGAAGTCAATTGAATTGAATGGTCGAAGTATAACTGTTGAGTGCAATATCAGTTCAAGCGGTTCGATACGCGTTGAGGAGATTTTGAAACTGCTTGAGCTGGATGTAGGGAAGTTAGCGGCGCCAATCAGGCGCACGAACATAAAATGGCAAAGTAATTGACAATTTACAATTGACTATTGACAATTGACTATTGACTATTGACTATTGACTATTGACTATTGACTATTGGAAAAGAAGTTAGCATTTGTGGACAATAGTCAATAGAAAATAGAAAATAGTAAATACGTGTAGGGATACGAAAATGGCAAGAGAGATGCTTATAAATGTGGCAGAGAGTGAGGAGTGCAGGGTAGCGGTGGTTGAGGGAGGCGGCCTTGAAGAGCTGTACCTCGAAAGGGTGAGTCTGGGCAGCCGCGTCGGCAATATTTACAAAGGAAAGGTAGTAAATGTTGAATCCGGCATACAGGCGGCATTTATAGACCTTGGTACGGGTAGGAACGGTTTTCTTCACATCAGCGACCTGCACCCCCGGTATTTTTCCGGGTCGGGCGGCAGGCATACCGAAAGCATCGGCCGGAGGAAAACGCTAAAGGAGCGACTGCCTATCGAGAACTGCCTTCGCAAAGGGCGGGAACTTGTCGTTCAGGTAACGAAAGAAGGCGTAAAGACCAAGGGGCCGACCCTTAGCACGTATCTTGCCCTGCCGGGCAAGTATCTGGTTATGATGCCGTGGATGCGAAAGCACGGAGTTTCGCACAAGATTGAAGACGAGGACGAGCGAAGGAGACTGCGGCAAATCCTCGAGCAGAGCAATCCGCCGAAGGGGCAGGGTTTTATTATCAGAACAGCAGGGCAGGGATGCTCAAAAAAGGATATTCAAAACGATTTGAGGTATCTTGGGCGATTGTGGAACGCTATTGAAAGACGAATAGAAACTGAAAAAGCGCCCGGCGAGCTTTACCAGGAATCGAATCTGGTTATCAGAACGCTCCGAGATGTTTTTAACAGTAAAATCAGCAAGATAATATGTGATTCGGAAAATGTCGTTCGCAAAATCAGGGATTTTCTCCACATAGCAACGCCGCGTTTGAAACGAAGCGTAGTCTATTATGACAGCAAGGTTCCGCTGTTTCATAAATACCGAATTGAGGATGAAATCGCTAAAGTTCAGTCCCGCACGGTGGAACTTAAGAACGGCGGTTCAATTGTAATAGAGCAAACCGAGGCATTGGTCTCAATTGATGTCAATAGTGGTCGATACCGCAGAGGCCAGAGTGCCGAGCAGACCGCTTACAAAATCAATATGCAGGCGGCGATTGAAATTGCCCGCCAACTTAGACTGCGAGACCTCGGCGGACTGATAATTTGCGATTTTATTGATATGCGCAGTGAGAAACACCGCAGGGATGTGGAAAAGACGTTTCGGGCGGCTGTTAAAACCGACCGTGCTCGTTCGAGAATATTGAGGATGAGCGGGTTCGGCGTGCTGGAAATGACTCGGCAGAGAATGCGTCCTTCGCTGCAATCGGCCACCTATCTGGCGTGTCCGCACTGCGCGGGTACGGGTTTTGTTAAAAGCCATGAATCATTGGCCATTGAGATTATTCGGCTGTTGAATCTTTCGGCTTCGAAGGAGCAGATAAAACGCATCGAGCTGTTTGTCTCGCTGGAAGTCGGCGACTATCTGCAGAATGTGAAGAGGGCTGCGATTGCAAATATAGAGCAGCTTAGCGACAAGCGCGTGATTATTCATTCTGCGCCGGATTACGCCGGCGAAAAACACAATCTTCTCTGTTATAACGAACGAGGGAGTGTGGTAAAATTATAATACAAGTTCTTGAATAACTGTGTACCCAGGGCAATAGAATAATGACACGGGAAAAAGTAATAGACGTATTGAGAAAAGAGCTGCCATTCGGCGTCGAGTCGATAAGGGTTGAAAGAGTGGCCGGAGATATTGCGGAGAGCATAGTTTATGTCTAAAAGAGCAGATAGACGAAAAGCGTAAGAATTGCGGATTGAACTTATGAAAAAGGAACTGACCGTCAAGCTTCTTTGCAGAGAGGCGGGTCTTTTTGCTGAAGCTGAATCTATCCACGCAGAACCCACAATTTTTGGTGTGACGGACGGAAAGGCTGTGGGAACTTACTTAGAGCATAAATTTCAGGCACATCTTCGTGAAAAGTACAGATATGAAGAGGGTAGCTCTGCCAGAGGAATTGATTTCCCGAAACTTGGCGTGGATATAAAGGTAACGAGTATCAAACAGCCACAGTCTTCCTGTCCATTTAAGAATGCACGTCAGAAAATTTTCGGCTTGGGCTATTCGCTTCTGATATTCGTTTATGAGAAGCTCGACGATCCACAAACACGCACTGGTACACTTAATATCTTGCATAGTATCTTCATAGAAGCAGAAAGAACAGCAGATTATCAAACCACGAGGGGGATTCTTAATATCATTGAAAACAACGGAAACGAGGACGATATTGTGGCGTTTATGCAAGACCGCCTGCTTCCTGTGGAAGAGATTCAGGCTTCAAAAATTGCCAACGAAATTATGGCAAATCCGCCGAACATAGGATACCTGACTATTTCCAATGCACTTCAGTGGAGACTTCAATACAAGCGGGTAATGGAGGAAGCTGGCAAAGTAGATGGAATTTATAGGATCCTATAAGTCTATGGTAGTTAGAGTGAAAAACAAACAAAAGACGGAGTTTGGTGATTTCCAGACGCCCATTGAACTTGCTCGTAAGGCCTGTTCCTTACTATCTCAACGCGGATTAAAGCCGTTTAGTATTCTTGAACCAAGCTGTGGTAAAGGAAGTTTCCTTCGCGCTTCCTTTGAATTTTTTCCACATGTGAAAAACATAATTGGTATTGATATCAACAAGAAATATGTTGACATGGCCCGCTGTGCTATCAGCAACTTGGCACCACAGACCATCTCCATACATATTATGCACGATGACTTTTTTCACGTTGACTGGGCGACTGTCCTCAAATCTTTGCCGGACCCTCTTCTTGTGATAGGTAATCCGCCTTGGGTTACGAACGCTGAACTTGGGCGCATTGGAAGTTGTAATCTTCCTGACAAGTCCAATTTCCAGAACCGTCGAGGCATAGACGCGATTACTGGAAAGAGTAATTTTGACATCTCTGAATGGCTGTTAAATCAGGCGCTCGAATGGATCAATGGAAGACAAGCTACGTTAGCAATGCTCTCTAAGACTGCTGTTGCGAGAAAAGTTCTTCACCACGCTTGGAAAAGCGGACAACACCTGGAAGGTTCAGATATATATCACATTAAAGCATCCAGATATTTTGGTGCTGCCGTAGATGCGTGCCTTCTCGTTGTTAGTGCTTCGCCGTCCAATAGTAACTTTGACTGTCTGGTCCATAACAGTCTCAAAAATAGTGCTCCTGCTATGGTTTTTGGATATCGGCAGGGACGTCTTGTGGCAAATATTGCAAACTTTAAGCGATGGAAACATCTTGAGGGAGAAGAACGCTATAAATGGAGGTCTGGCATTAAGCATGATTGTGCCAAGGTAATGGAATTCCGCAAAGAGAGTGAAAGGTACAGAAACGGCCTTGGAGAACTCGTTGCTTTAGAGGACAATTATGTCTTCCCAATGTTTAAGAGCTCCGACATTGGTAATGCTCACAACCTTTCACCATGCCGCTGGATGCTTGTCCCCCAGCAAGTTATAGGCGAAAACACGCTTCAAATTCGCCAATTAGCTCCAGAGACCTGGAAATACCTGCAAAGGCACGCCCACTTGTTGGATCAACGTGCCAGTTCCGTTTACCGTAATCGTCCCAGGTTCTCGGTGTTCGGGGTAGGAAATTATTCTTTTGCTCCTTGGAAGGTTGCAATTTCCGGATTCTATAAAAAGTTGGATTTCAAAGTTGTTGGCCCTTATACTGGTAAGCCTATCGTACTTGATGATACCTGCTATTTTGTTGCTTGCCAGACCAAGGAAGAAGCGTTTTTTATAGCTCGGCTTTTGAATTCAGAAATTGCAAGGGATTTCTTCTCAGCATTCATTTTTTGGGATGAAAAACGGCCAATCACGGCGGACATACTTAAACGGCTTGATCTTTTGGCTCTTGCACAGGAGCTCAACGTGGAAGAAACTATAAGAAAATTCCTTGATCAGTACCCTAAAAACTATAACCAACCACTACTGTTTTAAGAACGTGAAAATTCAGGAGCGGAAATAAGTGGAATTTGACCTTGACTACGCACGGAAGGTAATCGAGGCGGAAGCGGAGGCGATAAGCTCTATTACGCCGATTGTTGATGCGTCTTTTGCTAAGGCCTGCGAGATGATTCATAGCTGCAGCGGCTCGTGTATAGTAAGCGGCATCGGTAAAGCGGGCATCATCGGGCAAAAGATAAGTGCGACTCTGGCTTCGACCGGTACGCCGAGCCATTTCCTTCATCCTGCTGAAGACGTGCACGGCGATTTGGGCAGATTGCGCAACAATGATATAGTGATTGTTCTTAGTTTCCGCGGCGAAACGGATGAGGTTGTCCGCCTGATAAATCTGGTCAAGCAATCGGAGATTAAACTGATAGCAATAACCGGCGAGAGAGACTCGACTCTGGGCAAGCACGCCGACGTGGTGCTTTGTATGGGTAAAATGTCCGAGGTTTGTCCGCTTGGTGTTGCGCCGAGTGTTTCTACTACCTGTATGCTGGCTATCGGCGATGCGATTGCCTTTACCGTTATGAAGGCGCGCAATTTCAGCGTTGAAGATTATGTCAGATTTCATCCCGGCGGCTCCCTCGGCGCAGAGTTGATGACGGTTGAGCAATCAATGATGTTCGAGCCGGGCGAAAAACTGCCCATCGCAGAAGTTGCTGATACGATAAGGGAATTGCTTGAAAAAACCAGCGACGTAAAACGCCACGGAGCTGTAATGATTGTTAATCAAGATGGCAAATTAGCCGGGATAGTTACCGATGCGGACCTTCGACGCTTGATGACGAAAGAGGGGCACCGCGCTTTTGAGCTCAAAGCCGGTGATGTTATGACGACCGGCTGCAAAAAAGTAAGGGCCGATGCTCTTGCTGCAGAGGCGACGGCTATCTTCCATAAATATAGAATTGACGAGCTGCCGGTTATTGACGGCGACGACAGGCCTGTTGGCGTAATCGACGTGCAGGATATTGTAACAATAAAGGTTGTTGGATGAATAAAACGGATACTCGATACTGGATGCTCGATACTCGATACTCGATGCTCGTAGAAGGAGAAGACCTGTGGCATATCAGAGTTATAGAGATTTGGACATTTACAAGAAGGCCCATAAATTGGCTATAGAGATTCACGAGATGAGTTTAAAGCTGCCTAAGTTTGAGTTGTATGA
>JAUVYQ010000080.1 GCA_030603035.1 Phycisphaerae bacterium
CTTGTTCAATGCACACCCTTGTAGTGGACATCGATAACATACCAAATTACGGTATTAAGAGCAAGACAATATGGGATGTTTTTACATTGCCAAAGCATACGCTAATCTTCCGGCATTGACAGAACACTTTTCTTTGGCTAATATTCGTATTTATGCAAAGCAAATCCATAAATATTCTGGGTATTGAGACGAGCTGCGATGAGACCGCTGCGGCGGTTGTGGCTGACGGTAAGATTGTTAAATCTTCAATAATCGCCTCTCAAAACAAACTGCACGAAAAATACGGCGGGGTTGTTCCCGAAATTGCCTCGCGTGCACATATCGAGAAAATATATCCCGTTATAGCCGAGGCGATTGAACAAGCCGGTGTCAGCAAAGATGATATTGATGCAATCGCCGTTGCCAATCAGCCGGGACTGACTATTGCTCTTGTCATAGGTGTTACCGCGGCTAAAACCCTCGCGCTTGCCTGGGACAAACGTCTAATAGCAATCAATCACCTGCACGCCCATCTGCAATCGGCGATGTTGTCTGAAGAAAATCTGCAGCTGCCCGCTGTCGCCCTTATCGTATCAGGGGGACATACCTGCCTTTATGATTACCGCTCGCCACTGGAACCTAAGCTATTAGGTTCTACCATTGACGATGCCGCCGGCGAGGCCTTTGATAAGGTTGCGAACATCCTAAAACTGCCTTATCCGGGCGGGCCTGCTATTGAAGGGGCAGCGGAAAAAGGAAATCCGAACGCAATCAAATTTCCGCGCTCGATGCTCGGGCCGGATTCGCTGGATTTTTCTTTCAGCGGTATCAAAACCGCTGTGCTGTATTACTGCCGCGGGCAGGATATGAAAGGCGAAGATAAGGTCGATTCAATGAGCGAGCAGGAAATTGCCGACATAGCAGCGTCATTCCAGGCGGCGGTGATTGATGTGCTTGTGAAAAAAACGCGGCGGGCCGCGGAAAGAATCGGCGCGGAAACCGTCCTGCTCGGCGGTGGAGTAGCAGCTAATAATCAATTGCGAGCCGCCTTACAAAAGATGTGTGACTCGGATGCCGGCGCAAAAAAACTGCTGGTTGCGCCAAAACAATATTGCACTGACAATGCAGTTATGGTAGCTTCGTTGGCGTACCATAAATTCAAGGCAGGACTTTTTGCAGATTTAAGTATTGAGCCAAAAGCAAATAGTTGGTCGTCTACGAACTCATAACTACGAACTAAATAAGGTAGGTGAAGTATTCAGCCCGAACAGTTAAAAGAATTATTAGAGCAGGTCAAGAGCGGCGAAATTGGTGTCGATGAGGCGGTTGAAAAACTTCGCCATTTGCCGTTCGAGGATTTGGGCTTTGCCTGTGTGGACCACCATCGTCAAATCCGGCGGGGCTTTCCGGAAGTTATCTACTGCCCCGGAAAAACCACCGAGCAAATAATTAAAATCTTCGAGAGCCTGGCTGCAAAAGGCAATAATGTTTTAGCCACCAGAGCCGAACAGCAGGTTTTCGACGCATTGGCTGAAACGAAGAAATTTCCGCAGGCGCGATACGAAAAATCAGCGAGGACGATTGTCCTCGAACAGAAAGAGCTTATTGTATCTAAGACTGTCCTGCCGATAGTTACCGCAGGCACGGCCGATTTGCCCGTGGCAGCGGAGGCAAAAGTAACCGCGGAGATTATGGGCCAGCGGACGGAGCTGATTTGTGACGTCGGAGTAGCCGGCCTGCACAGATTGTTCGGACACCTGCCGAAACTGCAAAACGCCAACGTCATTATTGTTGTAGCGGGGATGGAAGGAGCGTTAGCAAGTGTCATAGGCGGGCTGGTTAGTTGTCCGGTAATCGCCGTGCCGACCAGTGTCGGCTATGGTTCCAGCTTCGAGGGGCTCTCGGCCCTTTTGACGATGATAAATAGCTGCTCTGCCGGCGTTACCGTCGTTAATATCGACGGCGGTTTTTCCGCAGCTGTTTCCGCCACTTTGATGAACAAAAAGATAGAAGCAGGAAAGTAGAGAAACAGAAGACAGGAGAATTGAGACGCAAGACCCCAGACTCAAAACCGAAGACTAACGACCTACCTGGGGATAGGTGTGATATTATCCCTACCTCACATTTTTAGCAAAGACACTAACGATCGAATTCAGTGGTGGCTGTAAGCCATCCGTTGAAGTGATTTGTTAGGCAACTCTACTCTCCTAAGCCAATGTGCTTAGGACAGAGTGTCCCGACTGCATAGGCTTCGAGAAGTGCTCGTTTTCTTGGATCTTCTAACACGCGGTACTGGTAAGTATACCCTTTTTCTCGCAGGGTTGCTCCCTTACCTTTCAGGTACTTTTTTGTGAATGAAGATGAACCATGAAGATGATTTTTAAGCCGCTGATGGATTCCATTCCTACCGCCCAGAGTCCTTCCTACGTGAAGAACAGTCTCCTTCTTGCGGATGACATATACACCCTGCTTCAATGGTGCATCGAGCGGTTGACGGAACCGCGGGAATGGTCGTTTTGGTTCTACACACAATTCATTACATAGCATTTTGACTTCTTGGCTTTCCTTATTCACAATGTTATTTCCTTTTTATGCATAATTTAGAATAATTCTTTAATTAAATCGCCTTTATCTATTTTGAAATGGATTGCGATATCGCTCAAAATACTACTTAATGTGCCTATTTTAAGGTATTTATGGGCAGGGATAGTAATGTGGTGTTCGCCTTTCACAGTAGTGGTAAGCCGTATGTGACTGCCGGTTTGCCGGGTTATTTCATAGCCGTATTTTTTAAGAAGTTTTGCGAGTTCTTCGCCGCTGATTTCTCAGGGAAGTTTCATATTGCTATTACTTCATCTTTTACTATGTGTAAGCGTACAATATGGGGAGTTTCCTTTACGTCAAAGTGGCATTTTATCGCATCTTTGACATTTTCTTTTAACTCGTCTAATGTTTCACCTTCGGTATAAATAAAGTAACCGAGACATTTAGCGGTGTAACCACCCTCATCGGAATTTTCAACGATAAATATAATTTCACTCATAGGTTTTAATCTCTACTAAAACCGGCGGATTCTTTTACCACTGATCCCAAACAAATTCTTCACTTTATTTCCTTATTATAAACCTTCCTGTCTGCTTGTCAAATCTTTTATTGACCATATCCTGCATTTTTTGTATACTGCTCGAAACGAGGTTATATGCAGTTAATAGAATCTATCCCGAAGTTAAGGCCGAGAGCGGTTGATGCCCACAAGGGCGATTTTGGCAAGGTCTGTATCATAGCCGGCAGTATAGGTATGAGCGGAGCCGCCGCCCTTGCGGGTAGGTCTGCGTTGCGAGCCGGTGCGGGGCTTGTGCGAGTGGCAACGCCCAGAAGTGTTCTACCAGTAGCTGCTTCAATAGAGCCGTCCTTTACCACCATTGCCCTACCCGAAGATAGCGCCGGGCGAATATCCGCAAAGGCGATCAATGCTATCCTTGACGCCGTCAGCGAAAATGATGCTGTGGCGTTCGGCCCGGGTGTCGGTATCAGCGGCGCACTACAGTCGGTCCTTAAGGCACTGCTCGAAGAGAAGAAATTGCGGCTGATTATAGATGCCGATGGCCTGAATAATCTCACCGGGATAAAAGACTGGCCTGCCAGACTGAAAGCAAGGCTGATTTTGACACCTCATCCCGGCGAGATGAAAAGATTATGGTCGGGCCTGTTTAGAGAACAACTGCCGGGCGAACGCAAACAACAGGCAGGCCAATTAGCACAGCGCACCAAATCCATCGTGGCCTTGAAGGGAGCAGGGACAGTCGTTACCGACGGTGAAAAAGTTTATATCAATAAGACGGGCAATCCGGGTATGGCCACAGCCGGGGCCGGCGACGTTTTAACAGGCGCTATAGCGGCGCTGATGGGCCAAGGCTTAAATAACTTTGACGCTACGGTCCTTGGCGTTTACATTCACGGTTTAGCAGGTGACATTGCAGCGGAAAAAGTGGGCCAGGTCAGCTTGATGGCTACCGATATAATCGACGCATTGGGCGAGGCCTTTACGAGAAGATGAACATTGCTTTAGAAAGGCAGCGTTATGGGACTCGTCTTGAATTTTCAGGTTTTTCTGCCGAATTCTCGACCATGTTTTAGCAAGCAACTCTCCCAGCATCCTAATCGTCCTATATTATCGCCGGTATCAACCAAGAAATTTAAGGGCTGAAAAAAAATTTCAATTCGCCGATTTTTGTTCGGTTTTTGTTAGGGTTTTTAACCACACATTACCGATAGAAGTATTTGCTGCTGCACTATCGAAACTCTGTCAGTCGAACAATTGTCGGGATGCACGGATTGGGAAAAATGGAGATCTGTTTAGACAACCAAATTGAGCCAGTATGCAAATTCGGACCGGGGGGCGATTTTGTCTCTGTTTGGCCTGGCGAACCGCAACAGTCATGCCAGCCCTTAACGAATCGCCTGACCAAGCTGCTGACTTCGCTAAGCGAAATGATAAGCACCCTGCCTGGCTCAGAACTCAATACTGCTTCAAAGGAGAACTTAGAATATGCCGTTGAAAGCAAAGCTGACAAATCAGCTTACTCCCCGTCAACTACAGTTATTAAAAGCGATTCACTCATTTCAGGCGAGCCGATGTTATTCGCCGACGATTGGCGAATTAGGGTGCGAACTGGGCATAAGCCGAAGCACCGTATTCGAGCATATCGGCGAACTGCGAAAAAAAGGCCTGCTCTCAGCTTCGGCGGGCAGGGCTCGCTCTTTGAAGCCGACTTCAAAAGCGCAAGAACTGCTTAGCCGCCTCAGCAACCACGTTTCAGACTCTTATCCCCGGTCCGGCACAGGCATACCGCTCGTAGGTAAGGTGGCTGCCGGCTTACCGATAGAGGCCATTGAAAACATTGAGTTTCTGTCCCTCAGCTCTCATTTCGCAGCGGGTGATAACACATTTGCCCTTGAGGTGACAGGTGACAGTATGGTTGACGACGATATTCGTGATGGCGATTATGTGATTTGCCGACGCACCCCCTTGGCTAACAATGGCCAACTGGTTATTGCCATCGTGGATAATGAAAACGCAACGCTAAAAAGATTCCACAAGGAAAAGACGCGAGTCCGTTTGGAGCCGGGAAATTCGGATTACGGTCCAATTTATTCGGACAACTGCCGAATCGAGGCCGTTGTGGTTGGATTGGTAAGAAAACTTTAACCCTATTGCTTTGTTACTCGTGATCCGAGGGGCTGTCATTGCGAGGAGCGAAGCGACGAGCCCCGCCTTTCGGAAGGGCGGGACGAAGCAATCTCTATCTTCCGCCGATAGGCGTCCTGCGGAGAGCGTTTAAGATTGCCGCGGCCTTTGAAAAAGGCCTCGCAATGACACAGAAACGCAATTTATACCCCCTGAACGGTTACCTATTTTGTTGCGGTTAATACCAAAGAAGATATAATAGCGGGCAATTTGGTGAGATTAGTAAAGGAATGAACTGATGGAAAAATAAAGTGAAAAGAAAGGAAAGTATGTATTATGGAGTTAAAGTGGCTTGACATTGGGATATTCTTAGCATTTATTGGCTTTGTTGTTGGTATCAGCTTGTATAAAAGCCGTAAGGAAGAAACGAGCGAAGATTACTTCCTGGCAGGTAGGGGTCTATTCTGGTATTTGATTGGCTTTTCCCTTATAGCCTCCAATATTTCCACTGAGCATTTTGTCGGAATGTCCGGACAGGGTGCCGGCATTGCCGGTATGGCTATTGCCAGCTACGAGTGGATGGCAGCTATTACTATGGTTTTCGTAGCAGTTTTCTTTTTGCCAAAGTTTCTCAAAAGCGGCATCTACACAATTCCAGAATACCTTGAATATCGCTACAACCCTGCTGCTCGTGGAATTATGGCTTTTTACACAATGGTTATATACGTCGCTGTCACCATCGCGGCGGTATTATATTCCGGAGGCCTAACTCTACACACCATATTTGATATGGATTTGACAAAGGCGGTATGGCTCATTGGTATCATCGCCGCCTGCTATACCACATACGGCGGATTAAAAGCTGTGGTCTGGGCCGACCTTATTCAGGGCTCGGCACTGATTATTGGCGGAGCAGTTACTATGGTGCTCGGCTTCATCGCGGTAGGCGGCGTAGGGAGCTTCTTTGAAGCCAATGCCGACAAACTCCATATGATACTTCCCAGCGACCACCCGGTATTACCCTGGACCGCTCTTGTCGTTGGTCTCTGGATACCCAACTTTTACTATTGGGGTCTGAACCAGTTCATTACACAAAGAGCTCTTGCAGCCAAGACCCTTAGACAAGGTCAGCTCGGCGTTATTTTTGCCGCAGGTCTTAAACTGCTTATCCCGTTCATCATTATCTTTCCGGGGATAATGGCCTTACAGCTCTACAAAGCTGAACTGACCGGCGAAGGAGCCACTACCGACGCCGCCTATCCTTTGCTAATCAAGAACCTTATCCCCACCGGCTTGAGAGGGTTTATGTTCGCAGCCATCTTCGGAGCGGTTATAAGTTCGCTTGATTCGATGCTGAACTCCGCATCTACTATCTTTACTATGGATTTATACAAACGTCACTGGAAGAAAAATGCTTCTGAAAAATCGTTGATAATGACGGGTCGTATTATGACCATTATATTTGTCGTTATTGGCTGCCTGGTAGCACCGCAACTGGCGAGAAGATTCAGAGGAATCTTCAATTACATCCAGGAGTTCCAAGGCTTTATCTCGCCTGGGATTCTGGCCGCCTTTGCCTTTGGCTTGATTTTCAAACGTGCTCCCGGCAAAGCCGGTGTTGCAGCACTGGTTCTTAATCCTGTTATCTACGGCATCCTATTAATATTATTCGGGGACATTGCATTTTTTGATAAAATGGGGATTTCGCTGGGGAAAATTGCATTCCTCAATAGAATGGCAATTACATTTGGGATAATAATTTTAACAATGGCAATCATCACTATCCTCAAGCCCCTCCCCAAGCCGAAAGTTATGCCTGTAAGAGAAGAGTTTGATATGAAGCCCACCCCGTCGGTTTTGTGGCTGGGCGCTGCGGTGATAGCAATTACCATAATTCTTTATATTATCTTCTGGTAATGAAGCTGAAAAAGTTAGTAATGCTCTGAGGTTTTATGCGTTTAGGTATGAATAACGAGTAGAGGATAATTATAAAATGGAGCTAACAACCCAGGACCAGGCGGCTGTTGATAAAATTTTACAATTATCTAAGGAAACCGGCATAAATATTAACGGTGGCAGGATTAGAAGAACTTCGTCTCGTTTTTGTCTTGGGGTTGAGCACGGCGATTATAACGGCACGGAACTTTTCGGCGTTGGAACCGACAGGTTTATCTGGATGGCCTATAAGCCGAACGGAACAAATCGCGTCAGACTGTTTAGCGGAAATTTTCCGGACGATGGGGTCATTGAATTCAAGTTAGGAGATGTTCCCAAGCCCAAGTCGGCGGCTATAGCTGAGACGTGGGGACGCTTTCCGTACGGGGTTGAATATATTTTAAGGAGAGAGGGTTACACGCTTTCGCAAGGAATTAATGGTGTTATCTTTGGGAATATCCCCGGCGGTGGGATGAGTCGGTCGGCGTCTTTGACTTTGAATTTGATTTTGTCACTGCTGGATGCGAACGGTATCGAGATTGAAGATAAGATGCAGATTGTGGACCTGGCCCAAGCAGTAGAGAATGACTATATTGGATCACCCTGTGGAAAGCTGGATCAGATAATGATACTATTTTCGCGTGAGGGGATGGGGACGTACTATAATCCATCGAGAAGAACAGTAGAATATGTTACGATTGGTTCTGGGGCTATTGATTTTCGTATAGTAGTGCTTGATACGGGGACGGTTCGGCCTGGTCTTGAGAAGTCGACATATAAAATACGCAGGGCAGAATGCGAGAAACTGGTTTCGATATTACAGAAAGCCAATTACGATATATCGTGCCTTGCGGATATAAAGGACGAGGCAATGTATGCGAAGATTATGGTCGAATTCGGTGAGAGTTACCCTGATTTGTGCGACCGGCTAAAGTATATTTTTGCAGCCCAAGAGCGGTTCTATAAAATGCTCGAAGCCTGGAAGGCCGGCGACATTGAAACCGTGGGTCAGATATTCAGGGAAGACGGCATAGGACTGCGAGATGCTTATAAGATATCGGGTGCGGAGCTGGAGACAATGTGTGATATTGTTCGGACGGTGCCGGGTGTTTTAGGAGAGCGGATGTTAGGCGGCGGTGACAAGGGAGCATCGGGCGCTTTAGTTCGGGCTGAAAGTATCGAAGCGGTCCAGCGAGCAGTTGATACGGCGTATCCGCGTAGTCGCCCTGAATTTGCCGATAAATATGCCGTTCACATCTGCAAAGTTGTGGATGGTATCAGGGTTTATGAAGGTTCGCTTTAATAGTGACAACTATGTGTGCAGAATATTTACTGGTAAGGCTATTATTATAACAGGTATTTATGTCAAAAAAATGTTCAGCGGCAAACAAGGGTGTTTTTTGTGCTGCTGTCCGTATGAATAAGCAGATTGGGCAGCGGTTCTATCGTCTCGGGCTGGAATTTTCCGGGACTGGTGCAGAGTCATTCGCTAATTTTAAGCCGGGACAGTTTGCCGAATTGGATGTTTCGGGGACCGCCCTGCCGCCGGTAGAAAGCATACCGGAAGATTTGGTCGATGTGGCCGGGCGGAAGATACTGCTTCGGAGGCCTTTTAGTTTTTGTGATGTTACTGCCAAAGAAAATAAAACCTTCGCTGACATTCTTTATTGTGTTGTCGGGCCTGCAACTTTGCGAATGACAACTTTATCGGCGGGCGATTCAGTCAGCGTAATCGGGCCTCTGGGGAATGGTTTTTGGGTGCCGGAGGGTAAGAAAAGCGCCCTTCTGGTTGCCGGCGGGATGGGCGCTGGGCCATTGGAACATCTGGCGAAGGTTTTTACGGCTGATTATCATGATATCGAAGTGATTGCGTTTGCCGGTGCAAAGACGGCGAAAGAACTACCTTTCGAGGCGCGATTGGATGAGATTTCGCAACAGTTGGGATTTTCGTTGCCGGAGTTTGCCAAGTATGGGATAGAATCGGTGGTGGCAACGGATGACGGCTCGGCGGGGTTTGCCGGGCTTGTAACCGATTGCCTCTCGGAATGGCTTGGAAAGTCCGACTTGGCCGGTGAGAGTATGATTATTTATAGCTGTGGGCCTGAGCAAATGCTGGCGCAGGTGGCTAAAATCGCCAGGCAAAAGAAAATCGATTGCCAGGTCAGTATGGAGCGGCGAATGGCCTGTGGGATTGGCCTGTGCCAGAGCTGCGCTGTGGAATGCAGAGTGGACAACTCGGCTGAGACTATTTATAAATTGTGTTGTGAGGATGGGCCTGTTTTTGATGCGAAAGATGTTGTTTTTTAACCGCGGATTACGCGGATTACACGGATAAAATCAAAGTAAAGAACGAAAAAATAGATTTCTGCTCCGTCTAAAGCCGGATTCCGTCAAACAGATGCCAGATTCCATCAAACGGATGCCGGATTCCGTCAAACGGATGCCGGATCTTCGACTTCGATTTCGCAGGAATGACAGACGGGAGACGAGATTGCTTCGGCCCCGACAAACAATGTCGGGACCTCGCAATGACGATTATGGAAGAACAGGTTGATATATCGGTGGATTTTGCGGGGGTTCGGCTCGGTAATCCGGTGTTTACGGCTTCGGGGACGTCCGGATATGCTGATGAGTTAGCTGATTTTATGGATGTAAACTCGCTCGGCGGGTTTATTACCAAGAGTATTACGCTGACGCCGAGAAAAGGCAATGCGACGCCGAGGATTGTTGAGACCGATTCGGGGATGCTTAACGCAATCGGGTGGGCGAATATCGGATTGGATGCCTTCGTCGAAGAGAAACTGCCTGCTCTCGAAAAACTATCGTGCGCCATGTTTGTTAATATAGCCGGCGAGACAATTGATGAATACATAGCGGTTGCGGAGCGCCTGGCCGATGAAAAAGCGATAGCCGGGCTTGAGTTGAATATTAGCTGTCCTAATGTCGAGAAAGGCGGGATAAGTTTTGGCATCGACCCTGGAGAGGTAACGGCGATTACTTCGGCGGTGAAAAAGGTCAGCGGTGAAAAGATTTTAATGGTCAAGCTGCCGCCCGCCGTTACGGACATCAGCGTAATTGCTCGAGCGGCGGTTAATGCCGGTGCGGATGCACTCAGTCTGGTAAATACATTTACGGCGATGGTTGTCGATGTTGAAACTCGCAGGGCTGTTCTGGCCAATAAGACGGGAGGATTATCGGGGCCGGCGATAAAGCCGATGGCGGTTTATCTGGTTAATAAGACTTATAATGAGGTTGCCAAAGGTCGCGGAATACCGATTCTGGGAATGGGGGGAATCAGGACCGCTTCGGACGCTATCGAATTTATTATTGCGGGGGCATCGGCGGTGGGTGTTGGGACGGCGAATTTTATTGAGCCGGGATGCGCGGTAAAAATTATTGAAGGCATAAAAAAATATTGCGCTCGTAAAGAAATAGCAAATATCAAAAAATTAGTCGGGTCCCTTGAATAAATCAAGGTGTTAGAGATTAAATCTTGTTGTTATTGAAATTTGAAAAACAAATGAAACGAACAATTGCTCCAGGGACTCGAATAAGGCATTTTCCAACACCCCCAAACAAGTTTGAGGGTGCCACCCAAATTTCATTAGTAATTCAAAGGTCAATAATAAAGACTTTTAAGGAGGCAGCAGAGTAAGATGGACAAAGATATGGAACGACTATACGCCGAACGGCTGAAGCGCTACGTTACCGCAATGCGGAACGAGAAACCGGACAAGATTCCAATTCGTCCATTTGTTGCGGAGTTCACGGCCAAGTACGCCGGGTACACCTGCCAGGAGGTAACACACGATTTTGAGAAGGCGTTTGCGGCCGCCCGCAAGTGCGCGGCGGATTTCGACTGGGACGCCGTGGTCGGCAATATGGTTTACGTTTGGACGGGTCTGACACAGGCCATCGGGACGAAGTACTACGCAGTTCCCGGAATCGATGTGCCGGCCGACACCGGTTTTCAGTACCTTGAGCCGCCTGAGGAAAAGGCGTTTATGAAGCCGGACGAATACGACCAGCTCATCGAGGACCCGACAGGGTTTCTGTTCAACGTGTGGCTTCCGCACATCTCGGCCGACGTCGGTGCGATGGGCGAGCCGACATCGTATCGCAACAACCTGTCGTTTTTGAAGGGCGGGATGGCGATGCTGAATTACTTTAACGCGTTCGGGAAGCAGAACGCGCTGCTGCGGTCGGAGTCGGGTACGGTCTCGGCTATCTCGGGGATTCTCAAGGCACCGCTCGACATTCTCGCCGACAAGCTGCGGGGGTATCTTGGGCTGGTTACGGATGTGTTCGAGCGGCCGGACAAGGTGCTGGCTGCCTGTGAGGCCCTGATGCCGCACCTGGTGCATGTGGCCCTTTCCGGCGCGGACCCGGACAAGAACGTCCCTATCGGGCTCTGGCTGCACCGAGGATGTGTGCCTTTTTTTTCGCAGAAGCACTTCGAGAAGTTTTTCTGGCCGACATTCAAGCCGATTATAGAAGAGATATGGGCGCACGGGCATCAGGTATTGTTCTACGCCGAGGGTGACTGGAATGCACATTTGAAGTCCTTTGCGGAGTTGCCGGATGGTTCAATCGTTTATCACGTTGACAAGGCGGACATCTTTGAGGTGCACAAGGCGATAGGAGAGAAGTTCTGCATCAGCGGAGGTATTCCTAATTTTCTGCTGAGCTACGGGACGCCGGAGGAAGTGCGCAACTGCTGCAAGAAGGTAATCGACGGTGTGGCCGGCGACGGCGGCTACATTATGGACGCCAGCGCTATTGTCCAGAACGACGCCAAGGTTGAAAACATTAAGGCGATGACTGATTTTACCCGTGAATATGGAGTGTACTAATGCCTGAACAAAAGAAACCAAAGAGAAAGCCGGGTGTTTGTATTCCGTGGGAACAGAAGAAGAAGGAGCTGCCGAAGATTTCGGGAGACGAAGAGCTCGTACGAAAAGTGTGGGAAGACATCGACGCATTAGGCTACGTGTACATCTGGCAGTGTCTGCTCTCGTTCTGAGAAACGAACGAACAATTGGAGATTGTGCTATGGAAGGAAGAGAGGTTATCACTCGCCGCAGGTTTATGAAAAAAG
>JAUVYQ010000024.1 GCA_030603035.1 Phycisphaerae bacterium
CGACCCACTCTTCGTTGATCCGAACGCCGACTTCCATCTCAAGGCCTCCTCACCGGCCCGAGGCACAGGACCACATGGGCTCGATATGGGTGCCTATGTCCCCACCGGAGCCGCTATCTCCGGTGAACCTGATGGGACAGCTTACCATACCAGCGCTACGCTTAGCGTCGGCGGGCCAGGCATCACCAACTACAAGTACCGGCTCAACGACGATGGCTCCTGGGGTGACTGGAGCGGCGAGTTTTCCGTCGACGTTCCCATCGTGTTGACCAGCTTGGATAATGGACATTCTTATACCGTCTACGCGATCGGCAAGAACTACGCCAGTGTCTGGCAAAGCGAAGGTGATGCCACCGCCTCGAGAACCTGGACGGTGGACACCTCTTATTCGCGACTGGTTATCAATGAAGTGTTGGCGCATACACATGGGGCCGACCCCGACATTATCGAGTTGTACTACGACGGGCCCGCTCCGCTGAACTTGTCGGACATGAGCTTAACCGACGAGCCGGTTCATCCGAGGAAGTTTGTCTTCAGCACGCAGACCGTCAACAGCACTGTTCTGAATCCTGGTGATTATATGGTGCTGTACGGCGACCTCACGCACGACCCAAATCATCTCGGATTTGCATTGTCCGCCGAAGGTGAGGGTTTGTATCTTTACGATAAACCGGCCAACGGTGGCGGATTGCTCGATTCGGTCGAGTTCGGGCCGCAGCTCAACGACTTTTCCATCGGGCGTATCGGTTACGGCGGCGAGTGGAAACTAAATCAGCCCACTTTCGGGTACGCCAATATTGTCCAGCCGCTCGGCGACCCGGACACGCTGAAGATCAACGAATGGCTCGCCAACGAAGACGTACTGTTAGAGGACGACTTCATCGAGCTGTTTAACCCTCACGCATCTCCGGTGGACCTGAGCAATCTGTACCTGACGGACAATCCTGTAACGCAGCCTGTCAAGCATCAACTCGGCCCGCTTAGTTTCATTGCCCCTAATGGTTACGCCTTTTTCGTAGCTGACGATGCCAATGAGCCTGGCCACGTGGATTTCAGGCTCTCAGTCGACGGTGAAATGATCGGTCTGTTCGACGCCGAGCTCAACGAGATAGACAAAGTCATCTACGGCCCGCAGACCACTGACGTCTCTGAGGGTCGTGCGCCCGATGGGTCAGACAACTTCGAGTTCTTCAGGTTGCCCACCCCGGGTGTTGCCAACCCGGCCACGACGACGATCGAGACCACCACCCTCGTGCCCTCCGGCGCAACCGTTCGCTATTACGTGCCAACGGATGCTACCGACCAGGATACCTGGATGCAGCCGGAATATAGCAATCTGGGCAGCTGGCAGAGCGATACTACCGCTCTGGGCTTCGGTGAAGTCTTCGGCTTCACCGGCAGCGCCTGGCAGGCGTTCAACGACTGCCAATCGGATGCTCCGAGCAATTCACATGCCAACGTGACAACATATACAATTTATAGCGGCAGCAGCTATCCCACTTCGGGGGCGCTGAAGAATTTTGAGACCGGCAGTGAAGCCGGCATGCCCACCGTCACCTTCGTCGGATCACTCAACTCCAGCAGCGGAACGACAACCGGCATCAATCCCCTTCCTGGCACCGATGCCTATGATGTCTTCTTTGACGAACTGGATGTAGAAATCGTGGACTTCGACGGCAAGATTATTGATATCCCCGAAGGCTCCGGCGCCTCACAGGAAATCACTTTTACTAATCTCAATCCCGACGCCACCTACAGCTTCGTTGGCACCGCCATCCGGAATGCGGTATACGAGCGCTATACCCTGGTGACAATTTCCGGCCACGAAAGCGCTACGCCCAACAGCAGTGTCGGAGTCCAAAGGCCCACCGACGATTCGGCGATATTCAAGCCCGGCAATAACAGCAGTACCGGGCATGTGGTCCGCTGGGACGATATCTCACCCGGCGCCGACGGCAGCTTTACCATCACCTCGGAGGACGCCCCGGGGGGGGAAACTAAGACCTATACCATTAACGGCTTCCTGTTGGAGCAGCTAACCAGCGTGGCGGGCCCCCTGGAGCAGACAATGCTCGGTTTCAATGCCTCGCTGTGGTCGCGTATTGAATTTGACGTTGTCGAAGACCCCAGTCTCTTCAGCACGCTGAAGCTGCGGATGAAGTACGATGATGGATTCGTGGCGTACCTCAACGGCGTTGAGGTAACCAGAGACAATTTCACCGGAACCCCGAGTTGGGACTCCGTGGCCGACAGCGACCGCCAGAACGACCTTGCCCTGCAATTTGTCGACTTCGACATCTCCGACCACATCAGCGACCTGCAGCAGGGCCTCAACGTCCTGGCAATTCACGGGCTCAACGACGACGTTAACGACCCCAATTTCCTGCTCCTGCCCGAGCTGGTTGCAGTTAGCGACCCTAACCTCAGCATTTATGCCGAAGCCTTTGCGCTGTTGGATGGCCTGCGCATCACCGAGTTAATGTACCACGACCCCGACGGCAGTAACTACGATTACATCGAGCTGCAGAACATCGGTGATGTGACACTGGACCTGAATGGCGTGCGTTTTACCGATGGGGTTGAGTTTACTTTCCCGGCATCGGCAGCGACGACGCTTGACCCCGGTGAGTACGTCGTGGTCGTCAGTAACCTGGCTGATTTCGAGTCAAGGTACGGCACAGGCATCAACGTCGCGGGCGAGTACTCCCTCGAATTGGACAACGGCGGCGAAGATATCGTTCTGACGCTTTACTGGCCGCTGGAGGCGGCGATACTGCGGTTTGATTACGACGATGCGTGGTATCCGTTGACCGACGGCGATGGTTTCTCGTTAGTGATTCGCGACCCAACTGCGCACCCGGCCAGTTGGGACCAGGCCGAGAGTTGGGACGCGGCCCTTCCCACCCCAGGCGCAACCAATCCGTAAAATCCGTGAATTTTCCAGGAGCGCGACCTTTCCCCCAAATATTGAGGGTGGGTCATTTTATCAAATTTTTCTCATTTCGGATGGACCAGTTTCCGGGGAGCAGGTCAGGTCCCTTTACTTTGCTGTTGACTTGCAGCTAATTTGCAGCTAAATTTGTAATCATCGCGGTCAACATGTTCATCATGATCATGTTGATTTAGAAATGTGTCCCTAAGCTGCTGCTATTTGCCTATCCAGGTTCGAGTCCGATTACGGTGAACCTCGCTGGATTTTGATATGGGCCTTTGCGATATCTTCTCTTATTAGGGAGCTTAAGATGAAGAGTATATGCAGTTACATTAAGCTGTTTTCGTTGTTGATTCTTCTCTTTTCCGTGTCTCAGACCAGCGGGGTCCGGTCCGGCACGGCGCCTTTGCCGGGTCGTGCCGGGGGAAAAACGCTTTGGCCCAGTAACGCATTGACCAAGGTTATGCGCTCGGACATGCCGGAAGCCGACATCAAGAATTTGCTTCAAATGACTGCTGCCCGCGCTGAGATTGTCAGTTCCCAGGCAGTTTTCCGGCCGCATAAGAATCTGACCGCTGCATCTGTTAGCATTAGCAATCTCCAACATACAAAAGTTGATACAGAAATTGCCGCCTCAGCGGTCAGGTTGCAATGGGTGCGATACATCGACATTAATCGCAACACAACGGGTATCCCGGATGACGAGCTGGTAGCCAGGGCGCCTACGAGCATTCCCGACCCACTTTGGGAAAGCTCAACCATCCCCGTCAAGGCAAATCAGGCCCAGCCGATATGGATAGAGATTCACGTTCCTAAAAATGCTAAGCCCGGTGACTATACCGGCAAATTGACCGTAACCGCAGAGGCACAATCTTCTGAAATGCCTGTTACACTACACGTCTGGAACTTCGAAGTTCCCGGTCAGCGGCATCTGTCAGTGATAAATTGGTGGAACTTCCCCGGCTTGGGTTTCAAAAATGTCAGGCCCTACAGCGAAAAATACTGGGATTTACTGGGACAGTTTTGTGAATTCCTTGTCGAACACCGTCAGACCGATGTGCAGACCTCCATCAGTTTGATTCAGGAAAAAGGAGATGATAAGCAAGGTTATTCTTATGATACCAGTCGCCTTGAGCGTTACGCCGAAGTAGCCTTCAAAGCCGGCATCCGGCAGATACACCTGCATTCGGTTGGTAGGCGAACAGCAAGCCTCACCAATCCCGCCAGTCGAATAATACCCAATGAGTCCGGCTTCCGTCGCTTGGCGGTATGGCAGAAGGTTATCCAGCGTCGGAATTGGCAAAACCGGTTCCTCGTTAGTATTTCTGATGAGCCGTTTATCCACCACGAAGAAAGCTATGCAGCTATGGTTGATCGCGTACACAAGACCGCACCGAGCGTTCGATGTATCGAAGCGGTTGAAGCTGAGTACCTTGGCAAGCTGGATATATATGTTCCCAAACTCAGTCATCTCAACTTGTGGTACCCACGATTTAAGCAGGTCCAGCACGAAGGCGCGGAATTATGGTTTTACACTTGTTGCCATCCCGTTGGGCGCTACCCCAATCGCTTTCTGGACCAATCGCTCTTGAAAGTCCGCGTACTGCACTGGCTCAATTACCTCTACGATATGGACGGCTATCTACACTGGGGCCTGAACCACTTTGCCGGAGATAATCCCTACACGCAGCAGGCCATCAGCAAAGGTTTACCTCTTGGGGACCGCGCGATTGTATATCCGGGCGAAAAAGGACTGCTTGGCTCGCTGCGTTTCAGCGCTATGCGCGACGGCCTGCAGGACTTTGAATATCTCTGGGTACTGGAGAACGAGCTATCTAAAATCAAGAAAAAAGTAGGCCGGGAAGCATTTTGGCTTGACCCACGACAAAGGCCGCTGGAACTCTGCCGCCGCGTAATTCGGTCATTTTATGAATATACACGAGATCCCGATGTGATGCTTAATACCCGTAACGCCATAGCCCGTGAGGTCGAGGAGCTCCAAAATGAACCCCTCCTGATAGTCCAAACCTCACCGCCGGAAAGTACGGTCGTCCCCGCCGGCCCACGGAACATTGGTATTCGCGGTATCGTACGGCCCGGTGCCAAAGTCACTCTTAACGGCAGGCCCATCCAGAACGTCCGCCCCAGTGGATATTTTCTCCAGGCTCATTTTATGTCCGAAAAGAATCCGACAATTAAAATTACTGTCGAGCATAATGGCAAGAAACGTACTGTTAGGCGTACATTTAAATTAACCGATTAGTTCTAAGGAAAAGGTTGAAGTAAGAGATTGAAAAGGCCGCCGATGAGGCCTGAAAACAGAAAGGAATAGTTATGATGAGACAAACTGTAAAATGGCCATTGTTGTTATCCTTGATAATTTTGTTGTTTATCGCAGGTTTCCCAATCCTGCCGCAAAGCATTGCTCTGGGGGACGACCAAAATCGTATCAAAGACATCACGGCTATGCTCCCCAAGAAGCCGGCAGGTTTCGGCTCGCCCATTACCGAACGGAACGCCTGGAAAAAGCTGGCTCAGAATGATTCATTCAAGAAAGTAATCTTCGAGGCCGAGAAGCTTCTACAAAAGCCCATTCCCGAGCAACCCGACGATTTGTACTTGGACTTCTCCCGTACCGGCAACCGTACCCGTTGGCAGAGAGTCGCCGGCCTTCGCCGCGGCAGGGTCCGTACGCTTGTCCTGGCCGAATGTCTGGAAAACAAAGGACGTTTCATACCGGCGTTTGAAGAAGTCGTCCGGGTCCTCTGCTCCGAACGCACCTGGGTCATGCCTGCTCATGACAGGGCACTTACCAACTTCAATGGGACAAGCATCGACATCGACCTTGGCTCCTCTGCGCTTGCCTGGTCCCTGGCTACCGCCGATTACCTGCTGGCCGACAAACTGAGTCCCGAAATTTGTCGCCTCATTCGCAACAAGCTTGACGAGCGTATCTTCAAACCATACCAGGATATGGTGCTGGGCAAACGCAAGAAAAACTGGTGGATGACCGGAACTAACAACTGGAACGCTGTGTGCCTTGCCAATGTAACCGGTTCGGCGCTGACTGTGGTCGATTCACCTCAGTCCCGTGCCTTTTTTATTGCTGCTGCAGAGAACTACTCCAAAAATTTCCTCAAAGGATTTACCGACGACGGCTACTGCTCTGAAGGTCTTGGCTATTGGAACTACGGCTTCAACTATTACATCATGCTCAGCGAGATGATTTATCAAGCCACCAACGGCAAACTGGATTTGCTCCAGAACCCCAAGGCAAAACAAGCCGCCACTTTTGGCACGAATATTGAGATTCTCAACGGTGTTTATCCCGCCTTCGCCGATTGCTCCGTCAGGGCCCGGCCCAGTTCGCAACTGATGTATTACCTGAGCCGTCGTTTAGGATTGGGCTTGCGCTCCTGGGAAGAAATCGATCCTGTCTCTCCAAGTGGTGCGCTGTATGGAAGTATGATGTACTCCTTTCCCAATTCCGCTTCCCGTACCCCACCGGCTCAAGCTGCCTCCGGAGGCCCTGGCATCCGGTCCTGGTTCGACCAGGCCGGCGTCCTGCTCTCCCGACCGGGTCCGAATTCGTCCTCGCGTCTCGCTGTTGCCCTCAAGGGTGGCCATAACCAGGAACATCATAACCACAATGACGTCGGCTCCTTTGTTGTGGTGCTGGGCGACAAGCCCTTGCTGCTTGACCCCGGCGGGGAAATCTATACCGCTCGCACATTCAGCAGCCGTCGTTACGAAAGTAATGTTCTCAATTCCTTTGGCCATCCGGTCCCCGTTGTAGCTGGTAAACTCCAGCAAACCGGTAGACAAGCTCGTGGCCGTGTGCTTCGCCAGACCTTTACCGATAGTGCCGACACGCTGGTACTGGATATTTCTTCTGCTTATGATGTGCCGGAGCTCAAAAAGCTCGAACGTAAGTTTGTCTATTCCCGTCTCGGTTCCGGTTCTTTAAGCGTAACCGACGAGGTTACTTTCTCCCGGCCTTGTGATTTTGCTACGGCCCTCATAACGTTTAGTCAATGGAAACAACTCTCTCCTTCCTCGCTAATGTTCTACGATTCGGGAGAAGCCCTGCGCGTGGACATAAAGGTCACCGGTGCCGGCTTCGAAATCAGGCCCGAAACCATCCAGGAAAACCTCAGCGGCCGCAAAAAACCGACGCGATTGGGAATCAATCTCAAAGGCCCCGTAACCCGTGCTCTTGTTTCCATTATAATTACCCCGACGGATATTTAGTACTATGTAGTGGAATATGGCAGTAGTTCAGCTTTTTTGAAAGCTTGACCAACGCCTTGTATCATTTGAGCCGATTCGAGTTGGGAAAAGAGATAAACCGATGAAGCATAAGACCTCTGGTGATACCATTACACGACGCGATTTCTTGGCCCTTGCAGCCGCAGGCTCCCCGATCCTGCTATCCTGCCATCCTGATAACCTGCTATCCCGCTAACCCGGGTACCGTCGCCAGGTGATTTTGAGGTGGAATTCTTGTTACCGGACTTCAAGTTGGCGCCTTTAGTAGATAGAGTCCGGGCATACTGCGAGGCAGTATGACGGATTATTTCAGTATGAAAGGAGACTTATTATGGCAACGCTAAAATACCGAGGAAATGTTAAAATTGCTTTTGTAACACTGATTTTGGCCTTGATGCTGCTTGCTGAACCGGCCCTAACAGCCCAAAAAAGAAGCAGCAAATCAAGCGGGGGTAGTCAAAAAAGCCAGCCGGCTAAAAAGACCTCTGCTGCCCCCAAAGCCCGGCAGTCCTCAAGTGCCGCCAAACCCCGCACGCGATCTACCGCCTCCCCGCGAGCCACTGCGCCTCGAACCGCAGTTCGCACCTCAAAGCCACCAAGCCGCAGCAGTTCAAGAAGAACCGTTAAAACCAGCGTCCGTCAACCCAGCAGAGTAACATCCAGCCGTACTACCCTGCGACCCGGAGTCACCTTCAGTGCTCGCAAATCCTCCTCAAACCCTTCCAGCGTAAGAAGGTCAGTAAGGGTAAGTTCCAGTGCAGGGAAACGGGTATCTGTAAGCTCAAGTAATCGTGTAAGCTCGAATAGAACTGTACGTGTCGCCAAATCCATCGGTGAGAAAAAGTCGCCTGTCACCACCACGCGAAAAGTTACTACCAGCAGTAAGCCGACAATCAGCATAAGCTCGAGCAAAACCACACGCATCGGCAGCTCGATAACTACGAAAAAACCATCCGTCTCCACTGCACGAAAACGGGTATCTGTAAGCTCAAGTAATCGCACAAGTTCGAGCAGAGCCGCACGTGTCGGCAAATCCATCAGTAATAGAAAGTCACCTGTCACCACTACGCGAAAAGTTACTACCGGCAATAAGCCGAGAATCAGTATAAGCTCGAGCAAAATCACACGCATTGGTAGAACTATTGGTGAGAAAAAGCCGTCTGTCACCACTCGGAAAAAGGTTACTCGCGTTAGTAAGCCGAGAATCGGCATAAGCTCCCGCAGGTCCTCTTTGTTCACGCGTCCAGCGACCGAAAGGAGCCAGCACATCAGGCCGGCGAGCGAAAGAAGCCAGCACATCAGGCCGGCGAGCGAGAGGAGCCAGCACATCAGAACAGAGGGTGCAGAACGCCGCAGATATGCAGTTGTTGACCGCCTCGAACCCCGGAACAGAAAAAGGCCTTCGGGCGTGGTATACCATGACCGTCCCAATGAAGTAAGACACGTTAATCGCAATGAGCATGTATATGTTGACCGCCATGACCGGCTGCGCCACAGAATAGTCTGGCCCAGGTATCGTTTTCTTGTGCACTATGGCGGCTGGGGGTCGGGGTTCACGTTTCGGTATGTTTATCCGTACTATCACCGCAAATACGTCTTCGTTAGTCTGGGCGGCTACTGGCCGGTAAGGTACAGGTATGCCCGCTATTACTGGTATGGCTGTCACCCTTACAATTGGTACGGCTACTATCCTCTCGCTCGTGAAGTGCAGAGCGACACGTACAACTACTACACCTACAACTACTACAACGGTAGTGCCGCCCTTGGGTCCTACCAGGCAGCAGATAGTATCGTTGACCACACTACCTTCGCAGACGTTCGCGAAAAGCTTGCCCAGCAGGCCGCCGAAGAACCTGCTCCGGAAACCCTCGTCGACGCCTACTTCGAAGGTGCCGTCAAGGCCTTCGAAACCGGTGATTATGGCTCAGCCGCCGATATGTTCGCCAAAGCAATCGACCTTGCGCCCGATGATATGGTACTTCCCTTTGCCTACTCCCAGGCCCTTTTCGCCAATGGGAAATATTCGGAAGCAGCCGAGTTCCTTCGGGTAGCTCTGGCGAAGGTCTTGCCTGAAGAGGAAGGCGTTTTTTACCCTCGCGGTCTCTACCCCGATGACGACGTCCTTCTTGAGCAGATTGGCCGCCTCGCCGAAAGGGCTGACCTCTACAGCTTTGACGCTGACCTGCAGCTTCTGCTGGGCTATCATTTGCTCGGCATCGGCAGAATCGAAGAGGCCGTCATCCCGCTCCAGCAGGCCAGCCAGGATTTGCAAAATTCGGCCTCTGCGGCAGTATTGCTTGACCTCCTGGAAAAAATCAGAACGCAAAACGCTGAAGATAAGCAGAACGCTGAAGATAATAGCCAATAAGGCGAGACCCCACACTCACGTGTGGAGAATAGAACGATACCACACATGTAAATGTGTGGAGGAGAGGAAATGCTGAATGGCAAAGATTTGCCCCGAATTTTTTGAGCAGGATAGAAAATGAAGCGATACTTAACTATTATTGTTTTGCTCTGTGTTGTTGGTTCGGCGATGCAACGCCGGACTGATGGGGCCTATTTTAATTATTATGCAGGTGGGTTTCGTGCCTTCTACGAAGTATATGCAGAAGATTCTTCCTCCTCCGACGGCTATTACAGCGATACCAATGACAGCACGTCCTTTGCCGGCGTTGAGGAATTAGCAGAGGTCCCGGAGGCATATAGTTATGCGTACAATGATATGTGGGGCTACGCCGAAGGTGATTCTATTTGCATACAAACACAATCTGTCGCTGATGCAGTTGCAGACAATGCCTCGTCTTACACATCCGGTTGGGGATATGGCCGCACCGAAGACGCTCAAACTTACGGTATATACTACGAAATTATGCCGGATGAAGGCGAAGAGTTAGGCGACAATGTGATTGTTTATTATAATGACACAATAAGCATTTCATCAAGCGGAGCTATTTTTGCATACGTCGGTGGGCCGGCAGATATGAACCATATGGCAATCACACGGGGTCAGTTGCCGCCCGTGCTGACGGAGCCGAATAGTGACTATGAAGTATTGACGTGGCCCAATTTGGAATTGTCCGATGATGGCGGCTATTGGTTCAGCGGGGTACATACGTTCGCCGCGCAGATCGGCGATGTTATAGGTATCTTTGCCGAAAATTACACAGACATTACCGGTTGGGGCCCGTTAGACGGCGTAGTAGAAAACGACCTTTGGATCGTTTTGACGGTAAAATCTGTATTGGCAGGCGATTTGGATAGTGACGGCGATGTGGACCTCGGTGATTTCGCCAAACTCGCCGAAAATTGGCTTGCAGGTACGGCAGACCTCCCGGAAGCAGGCGCATTGCAGGCAGAGAGCAGCGAAGCAGCTGCATCGCCTGCACTAAAAAGATATGGCGGAGGGACCCCGCTTTGCGGGAACCGAACAAAAGTTCCCGTGCGAGTCCAGCCCCTCCGAGGGGCGGGGCGAGTCGATGAACCGAACGGGCCTGATGAGGGACACCGCCGGGCGGGAACCCAAATCAATGGCCCCAAAACCTTAAACCGCCAACCGTCTTATATTCCTGGTGCTCGGCCTGCTCGGCGTGAGCGCTAAAATAATGGATAGGATAATGAATTTAAGAAACACATTTTCTCAGGTTTGACGGAGGTGTAAAATGGCTAAAAAATTAGTAACAATTCTGATGGTAGTTGCTGTGAGCTTGGGGTCGGCATTCGTTGCCGGCTGTGGGAGCGGTGCACAAACCGGTTCTGTTATTGGTGCGCTGGCTGGTGCCGGCATTGGTCAGCTGGCAGGCGGCGATACGGAAGCAACCTTAATTGGAGCAGCAATAGGCGGCGGCGTCGGCTATATGCTGGGCAATGAAGACGACAAGATAAGAGCTCAGGCCGACAGGGATTACCTGCGTCAGGAAATGAACACTGTTCTGGTGAAAGTTACTAACAGCAACGGCTCTATGATACAGGTACCGCTGAGAAGGCAGGGCGTTGGCTATGTGGGCACAGCAGGAGAATATTACAGCACTCTGCCAACCGAAGACCAGTTACGGCCGGTATACGGGTTTTAGCAGCCGGGCGATTCATCCTTCGGAGTCCTACGGAGAACGGGCCGTCTGTTTGTGCGGATTATAAAGGATTTGAGCGTTTTATTCCTTATGCCGCTTTTCAAAACTTTACTATTGAAGGGACACTGATTTTGAGGTACAATTGCTGTTACCAACCCTCAAGGTGGTGCCTTTAATAGATAGGGCGGAAGTTTCGGATAAAGCTGTTTCAGTATAAGCGGGTTGGCATACTGAATACACGCAAAAGTAAAAGGCTCGCTGTGAACAGACGGCTGCGAAATGCTTTGAAAGGACTTATGGACCCGGACATCGAACGCCGTCGCCGCGTAATGGATTCTTTTGTGCGGGCCACCTTTGAGAGCTTCATCAGGTACTTGTACCGCTACCTTGGTAATGAGGTGGAATGTGAGGACGTGCTCGAAGATGTCTATGCCGATATTTGGGAAAACGCAGGTTATTTACGTAATGTTACCAATGAGAGACAGCTTCTAAGAACTGTATACCTGTACTATATGCGGAAACGCTTGAGGCAGGTTTACAGAAGGATAAACCGGCATCTGCATTTATCGCAACAAGACCTGAAGAATCTCATTGCCCCTGAGTTAGGCGTCCTTGAGACGGCGTCCCAATCGGAGCTTCGCCAGCTCCTCCGCCGGGTGTTAAGCAGACTCAAGGCACGGGAGCGAAGAGCTATAGAACTTTGGATGGAAGGTATGTCTAACAGGGCAATCGCCAATGAGCTTAAGACTACGGTTGGAGCGGTAAAAATGCTTAAATTTCGAACAATGTTAAAGCTTAAGAAAATGCTGTGCGACCATTGTCGCGAAGACTGAATTGCTTAATTATTCAGAGGAGTGAGAGACAATGTCTGATATAAACCGAACAATTGAAGAATTGCTGGTTGACTACGCCGGGGCCCTGCGTGATGGTTGTATACCGGTATTTCTGAAATCACTTACATCTGAGGAAGGGCGGAGAATAGCTTCTTCTCGGGGATTTTGGGATGCCACAGACGTCGTTCGGGTTCTTAATAGCGCTGGGTTCGCAGACAAGGCGGTGACCCCGAATGTGAGCTTGTTCATATCCCGGGTTGATGCCAAGATCGTATCTCGATTGAAAAAAGCCAGGGCATCGTCACGGAGGAAACGAACCACTCGTGCAAGGCCCGTAACTTACAGAAAAGACTGAGAGGGACCCCGCTTGCCCCCTGCTTCTTGCGAAGCAAACCGGGGGGCTTTGCGGGAACACAAATCGATATGATTTTGGACTGCTACCAATGTTCATCCTGCTATTTTGAGGACAGGGAAGCGTCCTCGAGGATAGATTCTGCGACAATCTCGCCGCCGCAGCCCAGGATGGTTTTCAGGAACGTATTACTGGTATTCGTCTGTATCGAACTGTACGACAGCAAAGAGGAGCTTCAAGAAGCTGCAGAGGAGTTTGCATCGCTGTCGGGCCTCATAGGCAAAAGGCCGATTGTACTCTGTCCGAATGTTCATCTGTCGATTGACAGGGCGCCTGAGAAGCAAGCCGCCTGGTTGGTTGCCGAGCTGGAAAAGATGCTTATTGCTAAGGGCTACGATGTGCACTGCCTGTCTTTTGGCTACCACAAGCAATATGGTATGGAATGTAACGGCAATGTCGGCAGCGTCGTTGGCAGGAGGTTCTACGGCTCCGAAGAGAAGCAGTTTCTAAGACTTTTGACTCGACTTGGCGTTTGTCCCCCGGAGTCCCTGCCGAAGGACATGCCGTCCTGGGCGACGGCTCTGACCGAGCGCCGGCTGAAGGTATTAGGCAGCCGAAGAGAAAGCTACAATGTTGGCAGGAGGATGCTCCAGGACCAGCTTGATGCAACAGGACATGGCGAGCTCTGGACGTGCATGTTGTTTGAAGGCGAAAGGCAGCCTATGGATGATTATCTCAGCGCCTTGTATCAAATCATAGAAGATTACCACGATGTAAGAGTGCACCGTGCGATGAATCTCAGCGTGCCGGGGTTTTCAAATGCCGCACGCTTCCTTTTTCGCAAGTATCCTGAGGCAATCGAATCGGGGAGACTTCGCATTTACAACAGTCAGGTCTCTGACATAGAGTTCCTGTTATCACAAACCGCAGTTCTGCTTGCCTTCCCACATATACCCAGAAAAGCCGGCTCGCATGCAGGAGAAATATCGTTCGGAATTTACTGCAAGGATGAAGATTTTGCGAAAAATTTGATTCAGTGGTACCGAACTTTTCTTGTCGATGCGCGATTTGGATGGATCCGTACGGAGTCTGAACTAAACGCAACTATCAACGAGCTGGAAGAGGAGATGTTCCAGGAATAGACTTCAAGAGCTCCTGCCCGAACCGGCTCTGGTATCAAGAATTATGCACATGGTCTTATCTGTTTTTGTTGTTGCAGCTTATGCGGTGGTGCTCACGTTTGTTGCTATGCGGGCACGGGCCGCTCGCCGGTTTTCAGAGTTTTCACTGGCCAGACGTGCACTTCCGCTTGCGCTGGTATTCGGCAGTCTCGCCGCTACCTACGTGGGGCCGGGTTTTTCAATCGGCTTTGTCGGAAAGGGATTCAAGAGCGGCTTTCTTTTTTTGGGCATAGGATTGGCATATGCGGTCCAGAATATTCTGGTTGGTCTGTTTGTTGCTCCTCGCCTGAGAGCCTTGAAAGACTGCCACACATTGGGCGATGCTATCGGTCAGAAATATGACCGGAAGTGTCAGATTGTTGCCGGAATTATTTCCGTCGGCTTATGCGCGGGATTTGCTGCAGTTATGGCAAAAGCCGGTGGAGTTGTATTAACTGATATATTCGGCCTTCCAACCTGGTCGTCTGTCATTATAGTTGTCGGAGTGACGGCATTATACACGACGTTCGGAGGATTGCGGGCGAGCGTGATAACAGACGCCTTTCAATTTACCGCGTTCGCCATATTACTGCCTGTTATGCTGTTATTGGTACTTCTGTTCCATCTCGATGGGGGCGCGGCGACTTTTGCCGCCGAAGCGTCGGCTGCTACCGCCAGCGGCTTCGGTTCAACATCGATTATTGAGATAGTTGGCCTGGTGGCCGCATTCCTGCTTGGGGAAACGCTCATACCACCCTACGCAAATCGGGCGTTGGCATCCAGAACAACACGCATATCACGAAACGGCTTTATATTGGCAGGCGTCTTTAGCGTGGCTTGGTTCATGGTTATGGTGGCACTTGGGATTTCGGCCCGAGGTATCATTCCAGAGGGTATCAAAGAAGACCACGTCTTGTTGAACTTGGTTAAATCAGTTATGCCCGCCTGGGGTCACGCGCTTTTGTTGGTAGTATTAGTTTCAGTAGTTATGTCCAGTCTTGATTCGCTCCTGAACGCCGGTGCTGTAGCTTTCACGCAGGATATTGTAAAGCCTTTTACAAAATTGCGGGACAGCGATGCTCTAAATATCGGTCGTTGCGCGACTATCGTTATTGCGGCAATTGCCGCCGTTGGCGCACTTGCTGTTCCAAGTATCATCAGCGGCCTCCTTATCTGCTATGCCATTTGGGCCCCGGCCATTCTCCCTGCTCTTATAATTGGTCTATGGGTGAAACGGCCGAGACCTCTTGCTGGAATCTTGTCAATGGGCGTTGGCACAGTCGTTGCAATAATGTTATGGATAATCCTATGGATAATATTTAAGTTCGTCTTTCCTCGTGAAATCGAGATACCTCCCCTTATAATTATTCCGGCCCTTGTCTCGGCACTCTTGGCGTACGTCTTGGGACACTGGCTCGAAAAAATTAAATACGGAGCGTGAAAAATGGGAGTAGTTATCCTGGTTCTTGTGGTAATTGGGGTCTTATTTGCTATTGCCAGCGGCGTTTGGGTTGCGATTGCGCTGGTACGTGCTATTTCTGCGGACCCCGCTGAGCCTGATTCGCCGGGCCGGCCAAACAGACAGATTAACCGCCGGGAACGCAGAGAATAAATTAAAAGAGAATTGTTAGACACGGATTAACACAGATTACGCGGATTTTTAGAATTGACACATTAAGACCTTTCTGTTATTTTGTGCCCTGAAAGTTAAAACACCCGTGAGATCAAACTGCTTCGTTCCTTATTTCTTCCGAAGATTCTACCTATGATGATTTGACGTTTCCATTTAACATTTTCGGAAACACTTTCCCACCTTTAAATTCTACTATAATTCTGAAAAGCCTAAATTTCAGATACTTGTTATTCAGTACTAAATGAGTCCTTGTTAGTTTTCCACCAGTTAAGCCATCTCTCAATGATTTCTTGCCGCTCATGGGCTGGAAAGCTATGTAGACTTCTCCCTTCACAAAAATCCTGATTTGCTATTTTTGAAAGAGCACTCACCGTATGTGATTGCACGTTCAAGTCGTGTGATTTAAGAGCTTCAACTATAACTGGCACGCCAGAAGGGTCGCCCAATCGGTGCAAGGCCATTGCCGCAGCTTGTCGGACCTCCACACTTTGATGCTTGAGCATGTTTCGCAACTCGGGGATATCCGATACGTCACCAAATTCAGCTAGAGTCTCCATAGTGCTACAATATGCAGCAGGACTGTGTTCTTTTACATCAAGGCATTCTAGTAAATACGGTATTGCCGCTATGTCTTTACTTTTGAACAGAGTCTTGATTGCCTTATAACGGACTTCTACATCCTTGTTGTTTACAGCAATGTTACTATACCACTCATAACTGTTCGTGGCGACGTACTCTTCACATAACTCCTCCAATTCAGCAAGAGCCTTCTTTCTTTCACTAATGTCTCGCGAATCCAGGATTCTGTCCCCGCCAACTAACAAATCCTCTCTACCTATCACTCTTCGTAAATAAACAAATACTTCAGCAAAGGCCTTTCGGTATAAATTTGTTCTAAGGAATTCAATCAGCACAGGAACGGGACTTTTATCGCCGAGTTCTTTAAGAGCCGTAGATGCGTATCTCAGCGTTTGAGGATTGGGACTTTCCAACCCTTTCTTTAAAAGAGCGACATATTCTTCACTCCTCATTTTATTGTTTTCATATTTACGTTTAGCTGTCATCAGTTGGTAACATACTGTGTTAGACTTTTGCTTCTTAGCTTCTATTGACCGGCTTTCACGTTTTGCAATGGCCATCTCATTTTTTAACGCCTCTTCCAACATGCTTCCGTGGTCATGTCCCCATGTAAAGATATGCATATGTTCCTCATGAGATAACTCATCAATCCACGGCTGAAGCTTGACAAGGTTTCTCCACTTACGATATTTTAATTTCAAATGTGGCGTGTAAATCATGAAGTGCTGAGTTTCCCCGAAAATTACCCTGTACCATATATAGCCTTCTTTGTATACGAACACCCGTTCAGGTTCTACTGCCCAAAACAAGAAGTGTTTCCTAATCCAATGACTAGGGATATAGTATTTTCCGTCATTATCAGTTTTCGTTTCGTATGACGTTGCGTACCCGCTCGATGACTCTATCAGACCCCCTCTGAGCCTCCATTCGTAGTAGACAACAGCGTCTTTGATGGGCTTGCCAGTTGCAGCATCGATAACCTTGCCTGAGCAACTTCCAGTTCTGTAGAAGAAAAACGCTCTACCTATAGCCCAAGAAATCCCAAACAAGATCAGAACTACTACAATCAGAACTTTAATACGGTTTTTGGTCATGATGTGCCCCTATAACGTTTAATTCGCAAACACTAGGCCGTACTACCCATATCTCAGGACATCCAATTCCATTTATCCGGTATTTCCCATATTAAACGCTTAGCTACTCCGCTAAGCCTTCCAATGCCCCGATATTATCAAAATCTTCGTTCACTCACAATCGCTGAAATTTTAATGACCTTGCGGTTCGTCATCTGTCGTCCGTCATCCGTCGTCTTTTCTCCGCGTCCTCGCCTGTCCCCGCGAAAGCGGCTATCCGCGGTTAATAAAGAATCCCTCTTTTGCCGGCCTGCATATTCTTATGCGGGCCATCTCTGATGGCCCAGCGGACGCTGGCCGCAGGCTTCACAGATACTGGTATCGAGAAAGCCGCTGCCAAGTCCGCACCGGCTGGCAAAAACAAAATCCGCGTAAATTCGCGCAATCCGCGATTAATAAAACAGATAAAATCTCTGCGTTCTCAACGATCTCTGTGGTAAAACTTTTTTCGAGTATTAAGCAACGAACAATGAACTACAAACTATGAACTAAAAGTGCGCAAAAAAGCGCACTTTTTTAGTTGACTTTTGTTTGAATTTCTGTTAAAATACCTAACATAAACTGCCCGTAGGCGCCGGATATAGCGGAGAACCGCACGTTTTCGTATCAGCAGATACACGCCAAAAATCATCATTCGTAAATAGTCTTGGAGCGAAACGGAAAACCCTTAGGGGAATTATCTATGAACTACTGGCAACCGGCGATTGTCACTCTCCGAGCGACTTACTTACCTGCCTATAAGGCAGCAGTTATTTACGTGCCTATAAGGCACCTCTACATCTGTCGAGAACGCTCTACAAATCAGCTCTTTTTATGCAAAACAAACCCAATTTCCGAAAAAGTCAAATGAATGTAAACTTCTATTCACAAAAGGATTATGAAAATAAACCAGCCTTCGGAGTTCAAAAAAACAAACCCAAACAAACCCAATTTCAAAGGCAAAAAAATTAGACGCGGAGAACGCAGAGAGCGCAGAGGAAATTCAATTATTAACCACGGATTTCACTGATTGCACAGAATCTTTTTGATGGGAACTGTGGTTTAGGTTATTATATGGTTTGCAATTCGGCAGCGTTTGTCAGGTTCGTTGGTGGCTGTAAGCTGCGGTTATGAATGGACAATTACAAAAAGGGGCGGAAAATGGCAGAATTTGATTCCGACGACGAGATTTTAGAATTGGCGATTGCCAGAGAAGAGGACGCCAATCAGTTTTATATAGTATTGGCGGCGCAGGCGAAAAATGACGAGATGCGTAAGGTCTTTGAAGATTTAGCCGAGGAAGAGCTGGAGCATAAGGCGAAGCTCGAACTTGAAGTTATCAAAACCGGCAGGGTGGTTACGGCAACCGAAAAGCCGGAGCTTGAAACTAAAGGTGATACTGAGAGCGTTGGGCCTGAGGTGGATATGGATTACAAGGATATGCTCATTATGGCGATGCAGAAGGAAGAGGCGTCGTTTAGACTTTATGTGGATTTGGCGGGAAGAGTTATAAACGAAGATGCGCACGACACACTTTTGGCATTAGCTGAGGAAGAAGTCAAACACAAGCTGCGGTTCGAGACCGAATATGATTTGCTGCTGAAAAAGAGTTAACCACGGATTTCAGAATTTTTGTTAACCGCGGAGAACGCTCCCCGCTCCGACTAAAGACGGAACCGCGGGGACAGGCGAGAGCGCAGAGGGTTTTTTTGACAAGATGACAGGATTTACAGAGATTTTGTTGCTCAAAAAAGTGTAAAACTGTTGTGCTTATGTCCGGAAAGACGTAAAATTAGCAAGTCGGGAATGGCAAACCAAGAGCCACGAATTAAGTTGACGTATTAGAAAATTTCGGGTAGTGTGGTTTGAAAGTGGAAGGTAACAGTGGAAAAGAAGCTGTCTCCGCTTTTCTCTGTTAGCCACAAATATTAAAAATCCTGGAGGAAGTATGAAAATTAAAAAAGTAGTTGGTTTAATACTTGCCTGTTCTGTATTTTTTGTTGGTTGTCTCGAGCGTGAGCCCGAGCCTGCTCCAGAGCGTGAGTCCGAGTCTGCTCCAGTCAGTCTGCAAGATGACGAGAATAGCAGTTACCCGGCTCTTGAGGCCCCTTTCTTCGATGTGAACAGCCTCCTGCAGGTAAGCCAGGAAGTCAGGGAAACCAACGAACCAGACGTTATCTATGTCCCTACGCCACAAGACGTGGTGGACGAGATGCTGGAGTTAGTGAAAGTCCGGAAGGACGATTTGGTCTACGACTTAGGCTGCGGGGACGGCCGAATCGTAGTAACAGCAGCCAAAAGGTACGGCTGCAGGGCCGTAGGTTATGACATAGACCCAAATCGTGTGAAAGAGTCGCTGGAAAATGTGGCCAAGAACAACGTCGGACACCTGGTTAGAATTGAGCAGAAGGACATCTTCACCCTCGACCTCAGCGAGGCAAATGTAATTACCCTGTACTTGCTTCCAAGTCTGAATGTGAAGCTCATCCCACAGTTGGAGAAGCTCAAGCCCGGCTCGCGCATTGTCTCGCACGACTTCCGAATGAGAGGAGTAAAGCCGGACAAGGTTGTCAAGCTCACCTCCAGTGAGGACAAAGCCCGACACAAGATATATCTGTGGACCTCGCCCCTCAGGAAGAGATTGAAAAAGAAGCAGGCTCGCACCGACACAGGTTCACGAGAGGAAATTCAGGCCACGAGTCAATAACCAATCTCTAATCACTAATCCACTAATTCTCTAATTCACGAGCGACGAGCCACGAATTTGTTTCACGCTTTAGAAAATTTCGGGTAGTGTGTGGCCGGAAAACAAAAACAGCGGTGGGCTAAAAGCCCACTCTACCAACTGTTTTTCCATGGAGGTTAAAAGATGATTAATTACGGATTTACAAAGGAAGTAAATAGTTCTTTCCAAAAGGTGATAGAAACAGTTTTCGAAGAATTAAAAAAAGAAGGGTTTGGGATTCTGACGAAGATTGACGTTAAAGAAAAGTTCAAGGAGAAATTGGGTGTTGATTTTAAGAAGTATGTGATTTTGGGCGCTTGCAGTCCGTCCAGTGCTCATGAAGCTATTATTGCTGAAGAGAATGTCGGGTTAATGCTTCCCTGCAATGTCATCGTTTACGAGAAGGAAAATAAAACTGTAGTTTCAATAATCAAGCCAACGGCAGCAATGCAGATGATTGGTAACGAGCAGTTGAGGCAAATCGCAGAAAAAATAGAGGCAAAATTAAAAAGCGTTTTTGACTCTATAGTATAGTGAGAAGCAAAACAAGGACGAAATCATTTTGCCCCTCGTTACAACTTTAATGTAGCTGGTCGCAGTGGTTTTACCTTGACGGGATTTTGGCCATATTGCATGATGCGTGTTGGGGACTGTGGGGCTGTTGAAAAAGTCGATTTTGTCTGCAGAAAATTGGGGGGACTTGCGATTGATTCCGTCAAACGGCGCCGGATTTGCACTCCGTTACAATATTGATGATTTGGGCCGTTGGCCTTGACGGATTCTTCGGCGATGCTCGCAATGATGCTTTTATAGGGGGTAGGGGTTTTTTACTGCAAAAATCAAAAATTAAAATGCAAAATTGTGGAGGCCTTTCTGGCGGAGTTTCGACTAATGTAAAAATCAAAGGGGGAAAATAGGGGGTAGGGCAGGTTTCGTATCTCGTGAAGCCTTTCGACTCAGCTCAGGGTAAACTGTGAAGGGTATCTGTCTGTTAAGAAACTTAGTAAAGCAACATATGAAAACAGCCGAAATACAACAAGGATAGACTTATCCGCACTATCCAGAAATCAGAGAGTACTCTTTCGGCAGCGGTGCAGGTTTTCAGTTTCCGCCGTTTACCAGTGGCGGACTGAGTAAGTACGGCTCGAATCTGGAAAATGGATTTTTAATAAGGAGACCCGAATGCTTAAAGCAAAAGACATTATGACGGAAAATATAATCAGTGTAAGAGAAGACACCCCGATATATGAGGCCGTGGAGATTATAGTGAAACACGGCATCTCAGGTATGCCCGTGGTCACAGACGATATGGCCCTGGTGGGGATTGTTTCAGAAAAAGATTTGATAAAATTGTTCTATGCTAAGGAGGGTGAAAATCCAAGAGTTTGTGATTTTATGACGCAACCTGCAGTTCACTTTGATGAGGATGAAAGTTTGCTGGATGTTTGCGACTTTTTGATGAAGAACATTTTTAGAAGAGTCCCGATCACATCAAAAGATAAACTGGCCGGCATTATCAGCATAAAAGACGTCCTTGGATATATTCTCGAACTAAGCAGGGAAGATGCCGGCATTGTCTGAGGAAGAAGTCAAGCACAAGCTGCGGTTCGAGATTGAATACGGTGATCTTATGAAGGCAGATTAACCACGGATTTCACTGATTTCGCAGATTTTTTCGCACATCGTGAACAGTCAGAATAGCGAATCGAGCCACGAGTCACCAATCACGAGCCACGCACTACGCCCTTATGATATCGGCGATTTTCATAAGCCGGGTAGTGTTGTCGCGCTCGGCTTCGGCGAGTTTGTCGTAAATGAACCTGATGGTCTCGTGCAGTTCGGGAATGACAACGTGCTCCAATACGTTGACCCTTCGGCGGGTCATCTGAAGCTCAATAGCAAGAAGGCGGGCCTGCTTTTCCTTTTCAGCAAGCTCAATTAAATGGTCGAAAGCTCGCTCCAAAGCCAATAATGCGACGTCTAATTCGCCGGATGTCGCCAGAAAGCCGTAACAGATAATCTCGCCGGCCATTTCTTTGGCCAGATGCGGTACCTTTACGTTCATAACGCGAGCGAAACTAATAGCGAGCGTGAACTTTTTGGTCGGGACTTCAAGGGCGGCCTTTGTATCTTCCGGCTCCATTGTTGCGCGGGCGAGCATAAAACGGCGGCACGTTTCCAACAGCTCTGTTTCGACACGCCTGCGGAGGGGCTTGATTTGCCTGGCGATTTGAATTAGCTGACGGGAAATCTCATCTCTCTTTTCACTGAGCAAGTGATGGCCGCGAGTAGCCAAAACCACCCGTTTGCGCAGCTGCAACAGCTCCATTCGGGTTGCATTAACGTTTTCAAGCATAATTTGTCGCTCGTCGCCCGTCGCTCGTTATTCGTTATTCTTTTTGCGGAACCGTGGCATATACTTTTCTATGAGTTTGATATCGATACGCTTTAGCTCGACGTTTTCGAACATACTGAGCAGCTCCCAGCCGAGGTCGAGGGTCGTTTCGACCGAGCGATTCTCGTAATAGTCCTGCGAGACATATTCGGCCTCGAATTTGTCGGCGAATGTCATATATTTCTTGTCTTCTTCCGACAGTGCGGCTTCGCCCATAATGGTTGCCAGCTCCTGTGCTTCTTTGCCGCGGGCATAGGCGGCGTAAAGCTGGTTATAAAGGTCGGCGTGGTCTTCGCGGGTCTTGCCTTCGCCGATGCCCTTATCTTTAAGTCGCGACAGAGACGGCAAGACGTCAACCGGCGGCGAGATGGCCTTTCTGTGCAAAGGACGGGACAGAATAATCTGGCCTTCGGTGATATAGCCGGTCAGGTCCGGTACCGGGTGGGTCTTGTCATCCTCGGGCATTGTCAATACCGGCACCATTGTAATAGAGCCCTTTTTGCCTTTGATTCGCCCGGCCCTTTCGTAAACGGTTGCCAGGTCCGTGTAGAGGTATCCGGGATATCCTCGCCGGCCCGGCACCTCTTTTCTCGCTGCGCTGATTTCCCGAAGCGCCTCGCAGTAGTTGGTCATATCATTTAAGATTACCAGAACGTGCATATCCAGGTCG
>JAUVYQ010000407.1 GCA_030603035.1 Phycisphaerae bacterium
TTCATTTTTTACATGGCGGTTGTGCCCGCCTGTAGGTGGCGCCCGGGCGCGTACGCTTGCGGGCCAACCGTTTTAAGCTGACGACCTCTGGTAAAAATACCAGAGGTGATTTAGATCATTGGAGATACCGTGACATTGACAAACAACATTCGCAACATTCAGGACCTTGCTGGTAATGTTGGTGATCTAGCCGACTTGAGAGACTATGAAAAAGCACACTGCGCCCTCGATGATATCGAAAAGAAGGTCCGCAAGTTACGCCGGCACATCGACCATCTTCAATTCGTCAATTATTTTGACCTACATTCTGCAGGGGTGAAGGTGACATGACGAACAAAGAGTACCTCGAGGAAATGATCCATCTAACCACCAGGCTAACCGACGCCTGCAATAATTTCGGCTTACGTTCTCCCGAATACAATGCCGTACTCAAAGATGTCGCTGCCAGTGCAGCCCGCTTCAACCGCAGCCGGCGGCGGCGTCCCTGGTTGTATATTGCTATCTTCGTTTTTTATTTATCCGTCACTGCCTGGCTCGTTTACGAGTTTCTTTGTTATTACGAATTTTGAGGACCTTAACCATGAGAACCGATGCCTACCTTCGAAGTTTTCACGGTTGCTGAGGATTAGCCAATGCTGAATTTTACAGATCACATAAAACGAATCATTCTTCTCGCTGAGCAAACTCTGGTCCACTCCCAGGCCGAAAGATTCGAGCCGGCTGCCGATTGCTTAGTTAACATATCTATCAACGTAAACGAAGCTATTCAGCAGCTTGATGAACTGAGCTTTGCGAAAGAGCAGGGCAAGGATCCTGCCGAGAAGATTACTGAAGGACCTTAACCATGAGAACCGATGCCCCACCAACTCTCGAAACCTCAGACTGCGAGAAACTTCTCGATTCTATTCGTCACAGCGCCGGCACGGCCAACAAAACCCGCAACGCGGTCCGCAACTACTGCATGGCCTTGCTTATGCTCGATGCCGGCCTGCGAGTCGGTGAGCTCGTGTCCCTGCGTTTGTCTAATCTGT
>JAUVYQ010000059.1 GCA_030603035.1 Phycisphaerae bacterium
CACTTCGGCAAATACACTATAAGGCAAATGAAAGAGTACCTGGCCCAGCGCCGAATACCAGTGAATCTTTAAATTGACTACTTATATTGGGTTTCCATTTTGCAACGCTCGACGGTTCTCGTTAGAAGTGTTAGATTCACGGCTTCAATAGTAAAAAATTAACCGCGGAAGAGCACAGAGAAAGAATTAGATATAAAATTCAGAACTAAAAAGTGTAAATTGAACTCGGTGGTAAAGAATAAGGAGGTTGTAATGGATTGCAAAAAATTTACCGAAGAACAAATCGCTCAGATTAAAAAGACGGTCGGCGAAGCAAAGGCGATTAACGCGCTGAGCGGCGGGGTGGACAGCTCCCTCGTTACAGTGCTCGGACACCATGCCCTGGCCGGCCAATTGAGAACCGTCTTTGTTGATAATGCCCTGATGCGCGAAGGTGAACCCGAGCGGGTTGTTAAGGTTTTCGCTGAAATGGGTATTGACGTGGAACTGGTGGACGCCCGGGAAGAGTTCCTTTCTGCTCTGGCCGGTTTGACGGATCCAGAAGAGAAACGACAGGCCATTACAGACACGTTTTACTCGAAGGTTTTCAGCCGACTTGTCAGGGAATCCGGCGCAAAGTTTTTGCTGCACGGCACGATTCTTACAGATATCGAAGAGACCGTAGCGGGAATCAAACGGCAGCACAATATTCTGGCCCAGATCGGCATTGACCCGGAAGAGGCCTATGGGTATTCGGTAATCGAGCCGCTTAAGACATTGCGAAAAGACGATGTTCGCGAGGTAACAAAGTTCTTAAAGTTACCTGCGGAAATCTCACAGCGGATTCCTTTTCCGGGCCCGGCACTGGCGACGCGAATTGTCGGCGAAGTAACGGCGCAGCGGCTGGAAATCGTGCGCACCGCCACGGTTATCGTGGAAGAAGAACTCTGCGATAGTGGAGCGTTTCAGTACATGGCAGTTCTGCTGAACGACCGGGCAACGGGTATCCGAAACAACAAACGGGAATTCGGACAGATTATTGTCCTGCGCTGCATCGAGAGTGTCGATGCTCGAACCGCAACTGTTACGCCTCTTTCCTGGGACAAGCTCAACAGGATTTCTGAACGAATAACGGGGATAAAGGGGGTCAACCGCTGCCTATACGATTTGACGCCAAAACCCCCTGCAACTATTGAATATGTTTGAGCGTACGCCTAAGTATTTCCCAGGCAAGTCAGATAAGCGTGTGAGAAACTGAGGCCTGCGGTTTGTTAGTTTTGCGTTAAGGCCCGTTAGATTTTTACCATCCTTATTTCACAGAAAATCACAGGACAGTTTGTAACAATACATACAGGTTCAGCAGACGCCTTTTTTATTGCATAACTTTAAAGCTACCTTTACAATCTGCACCGATGGAAAAAGACGTGGACATTAATAAAGTCGTTCGGCAGCACGCTGAGATGGAGGATTTTTTTACCGGCGGCTTTGCGGTCAAAGGTAAAAATCCGGTGCCCCAACAGCGAGAGCAAGAGGACAATGCAGCTGCCGCCGAGGCAGCGAAGGGGCTTGAAAAAATCGCTGATGAAGTTCACCGATGCCGTAAATGCGAGCTGGGGTCACTGCGGACCAATGCGGTTCCGGGTGAGGGTAATGCGAACGCTCGCATACTCTTTGTTGGAGAAGCACCGGGCGCTGACGAAGATGCCCAGGGCCGACCTTTTGTCGGAAGGGCCGGAAAACTATTGGATAAGGTAATCGCAGCTATGGGGCTGAAACGAAGCGATGTCTTTATAGCTAATATCTTAAAATGCCGCCCGCCGGAAAATCGCGACCCCCGCGCCGACGAGATAATAAGCTGTTTTCCCTCCCTTCAAAGGCAGATTGAGATAATAAATCCTGAGATTATTGTGGCTCTGGGTGCTCCGGCAGCTAGGACTTTGTTAAACACCAACAAGTCGATAGGCCAATTGCGGGGACAGTTCCACGAATACTACGCCGGCCTCGGCAGAGCACCTATAAAACTTATGCCGACGTATCATACCGCCTATCTGCTGCGGAATTATTCAGAGGAGAACCGTAAAAGGGTCTGGGAGGATATGAAAAAGGTTTTAGCCGAACTCGGCCTGCCAATCCCGGAACATGGAAAAAAATAATCCCGCTTCAATGCTAAAATGCGGTTTTCAGGCCAAATCTGGCTGCAAAACTAAACTATAAACAAAGCCGATGATGGGTTTTTAGCCCAAAAATGAGCTTTTTCGGAAAAAACTGTCTGCACCAGCAAAAAAAATGAAAATTTTTTTATTTTTTTCAATTTTCTTGTTGACTTTGCTGCAAGGTCCAATATACAATGTCTTTTAATGGAGAAGTGAGGAGGGTGTGTAGCCCCCCTTGAGGTCTTTTCTTCATGCAAAAAACTTTTGTTTTTTGGAGTAAGGGTGTTGTGAAGTAGTACAAAGAAGAGGAGGTGTAGTGTGAGAACTTATGCTTTCGTGTCAATTGTTATTGGTTTGTCTATCGTTTTTCTATCAACGGGGGCCCAAGGTGTGGTCATACCGCTCAGTACTCACACCTCTGACGTAAGCGTTCCGGCAAGTTGGCTGGACGCAAGCATGGACTTGTCCGTTAACCAGGTCGGTGAGGATTGGGAGCTAACGCTCGCCGTAACAAACCTGACCCCGGAGAACGAAGGAGACATTGCTTTTAAGATTAGCGAGCTCCATTTCAGTACCAGTGCGCCCATAACGAACCTCACGCTCGAGGAAGTCATGGGTGGTAACATAAATAATTGGGGTCTCACACTCGACATGGATAATATCCTGGTCGGTCCGTACGGCCTTTTCGATATCAGTATTATAAGCGTCGGGCACAGCGTTGAATGGATCGCTCCGGGAGATACTGTTTCGTTCAAGATGACGATTGAGGGGGGGACTCCGCCATATACAGATACCGATTTCTATGACCTGAGTGCGTGGCATACGACTTGTAAGTATCTTGGATACGGCTCCGCAAAGTTTTTCGCTGGTGGAGCAGAGGATATAAGCGCCAAGGGGGCCTACGTACCAGAGCCGGGCACGATGTTTCTGCTGGGTTTAGGTGCTCTGGCTTTGCTGAGAAAACGAAGGCAATAAATTAGGGTTATCTTTGGTTATGAATTAAAGGGCTGTGAGTTTTCTCACGGCCTTTTTATTTGCCGCCACCCAGTAAAATTTCGCAAGTTTTTTATTCGTGCCGCCTCTTTATTCTTATAGGACTCGCGGGAAATTTGTATTCAATAACTGCGAATTCGGCAAGCTTTTTTTCTTGACTTTACTACCATATCTGATATATAATACTATCTACTAAAGAGGGGGTGTGTAAAGTACGCATCATACTCATAAACTAAAGATTTTATCTGCACAAATAAGTCTTTAGTGGCAACGTGCAAAAGAGTGGGGGGAAAAAGTGAGGGGGACGTATTTAGCGTTTACTTTGCTGGTGGTTATTGTATTAGGCCTATCGGGCGGTGTTTCGCGCGCTGCCGTGGTTTACCCGTTTGAAATCTTTACTAATAACGGCAGTTATTATAACAGTCCTGATTGGGACCTGTACGTGGAAGTATCTGATGAAGAAGGCAGGGTTAGTTTTACATTTTACAATGAAAGTCTAATTAACTCTTTTATCGCAAGAATTTACTTTGAGGGCGGCTCGCTTTTGGGCATTGCGGACATAACTGAGGGGACAGGAACATCTTTTAGTCGGTCTGCAACTCCATCTAATCTGCCGGGTGTTAAACCGCTTGAACCACTATTCGTAACGACGGCCGGATTTTCCATCGGTAGTGATGCACCACGGCCGCATAGCGGCGTCAATCCCGGCGAATGGGCTACCATTACTTTCGATTTAATTAATGTCGGCTCATTTCAAAGTGTGATTGATGAATTGGATACCGGCGTTTTGCGTATCGGTGCCCATATTATTGCCCTGCCTGACGGCTCAAGCGAATCGGCCATCGCAGTCCCCGAGCCGACTACGATATTTCTGCTTGGTTTAGGGGCATTGGCTTTGTTAAGAAAACGCAGGTTAACTACCAATTCGGCAAGTTAATTCGCTGATTCCTGAGTATTCAGGCTTGTGGAGTTTGTGTGATTTGTTTTGTCAGCTCGCCCAGCAATGCGTGCATTTGCGGGTCGGAGCGTTCGCACTCGCCGATTTTACTGCAGGCGTGCATAACGGTTGTATGGTCTCGCCCGCCCAGATGGCCGCCAATTTCTTCGAGGCTGTGTTTGGTTAAATTTCTGGCCAAATACATGCAAATCTGACGCGGCTCGGTAATGCTCTGGCTGCGTTTTTTGCTCTGCAAATCCGCAAGGCGGACGTCAAAATGGCTGGTTACCACTTCGATAATATCGGTAATACTTATATATCTGGCCGCTGATTTAATTTGCCCTTCCAAAGCGCTCTGGGCCAATTCAAGGGTAATATCTTTGCCCGTAGTGGTCGCTACAGCGTAGAGACTTGTCAGAGCGCCCTCCAATTCCCTGATATTTGCGTGCACTTTGCGGGCAATATACTCAGCTATTTCATCGGATATACTCAGGCCCCGAAGGTGGGCCTTCTTCTGCACGATTGCAACTCTTGTCTCGTAGCTTGGAGGGTCGATTCTGGCGACCAGACCCCAGTTGAATCTGCTGATAAGACGCTCCTCGAGCGAAGGTATCTTGCCCGGCGGGCTGTCGGCGCTGAGGATGATTTGTTTGCCGTTGTTGTAAAGTGCATTAAAGGTGTGGAAGAATTCTTCCTGACTTTGCTCGCGCTCGCGCAGGAACTGAATGTCGTCGATTACCAGCGTATCGACAGTACGAAACTGGCTTTGAAAGCCGGCCAGATTTCCTTCCTCAATCGCTCTGATAAATCTGTTGACGAAACCTTCACAGCTTAACAACTGAATTACCGCCTCATCAAATTTTTGCCCGGCTTCGCAGCAAATGGCGTGCAAAAGGTGGGTCTTGCCGAGACCGGAACTGCCGTAGAGAAAAAGTGGATTGTAAGTATTGCCCGGTGACTGACTAACCGCGACACAGCTTGCGTGAGCGAGGCGGTTGCTCGGCCCTACCACAAAATTATCAAAGGTATAATCAGGATGTAGTTTAAGCCCGGGCCTGGAGCGCCGAGACCGGCTATCGAGTTTTTCGTCGTGGTCAACGCTAAAATCTATGGTAACAAGATGGCCGGTTACCTGTTGAGCGGCCCGCGTGAAGCTGCTTTTGCAATTGTCGCGTAAAAACTGCACGGTTGCCTCGTTGGGACAGCCAACACCGAGTGAACCGCCGTCCAAATGTAAGACTGTTAGCTTCTCGAACCACTTGCGGGCATTGGCCGGGTCAAGCGCTTTTACACGGTCAAGTATATCAGCGAAAATGTTTTCGACTTCCCGAGCCGCCATGTCACCCTCCTTTGTGAATCAGGGTGCCACTTTGCAGGGCCCCCATTTTGCAAAAAGAACGCACCTGTGCCTCCCTTCCTGTCCCTTGTGCTTGACGAACGCTGTTTTGTTGCAAAGCCGGAACCCAACAAGAGCCCGCCCTTGCCCCGTAAGACCACCGGCCAACTTACGGGGCCGGCAAAAACAGTAATCAAAATCTTACTTCAATCGTTTGCTTTGTCAAAGAAAAATATCTATCCTCCGGCAAAAAGTAAAAAAAAATGCAAATTCTTTTAGCCCCCGCCGAAGAGCTTGAGAAAGTTCCTTTCTCTCATTCTTGCAAAATCTGTGCCTGCCAGAGCAGGTAGTGGGAATTCACTTGAAATTTCTGTAAATCCCGATACCATCAGGCCTGCGTGAAAGAAAAATCCTATCCATAAGGAAGCAGTTATGGGGATTTTCACTAAAACGGCAGAATATTTCAGAGACCGGCTCGGCAAAACCCGCGCTAAAATCAGCACTTCACTTTCGTCGGTGCTGAGTCTGGGCAGAAATATCGATGAAAATCTGCTCGACGAGCTGGAAGAGACGCTGATAACCGACGATATCGGCGTAGAGACCACGGACAAGCTCATGTCAGGCCTGCGTGCTGCTTACCACAGCAGGCAAATCGCAACGACCGATGATATTGTCCCATTTCTCAAAGAACACATTAAAAGCTATTGGCCGCATCGCGACAGGCAATTACGTTTCGCTGAGACCGGCCCGACCGTCATCCTGGTCGCCGGCGTCAACGGCACCGGAAAAACCACAAGCATCGCCAAACTCGGCTTTATATTGAGCCAAAACAACAAAATAGTTTTGTTCGCTGCCTGCGACACGTTCCGTGCCGCTGCCGTGGAACAGTTGAGCATCTGGGCCGAACGCATTGGCGTACAAATCATAAAGCACAAAACCGGCGGCGACCCCGCAGCGGTCGCTTTTGACGCCTGCCAGGCCGCTGTCGCAAGAAATGCAGATGTCCTCATTCTCGACACAGCCGGGCGGTTGCACACCAAAAAGAACCTGATGAAGCAACTGACAAAAATTCGCGACGTAGTGGCCCGAAAAATCCCCGGCGCACCCAATGAAGTACTGCTGGTTCTCGACGCCACCACCGGACAGAATGCTATTGTCCAGGCAAAGATGTTCACCGAAGCGATTGACGTTACAGGGATATTCTTAGCCAAACTCGACGGGACCGCACGCGGCGGAATCGTTATCGCCATCAAAGACCAACTCGACATACCCGTAAAATTTGTCGGCCTGGGCGAAAAGCCCGAAGACATCGCCGAATTCAACCCCGAAACCTTTGTCGAAGCTCTATTTGATTAGCATATTTACCGCTGAGGTCGCGGAGAACGCTGAGAAAAATCAAAATGGCTCTTGACCCAAATGGCGGTGCGTTAAGGACTTCCAAGTCTCTGAAAAGCTCATTTTCGGGCCAAAAAACGGGATTAGTACTTTGTCAATTCGCTTAAGGTCCTGCCATTCGCTCTTGACCCCTTTTCCCTCCAGTTTAACCCGATTCTTTGTCATCAATGGTCGGTCAGATTACAAGGTGGAGAATATGTACGAATAAGTTCACATTCAAAAGTTGACAAAAACTGTCTGCTGCGAAGTTCTATACAGTGATAGTAACAATTGTAATCGTGGAGATACTTTTTGATACAAGAATTTTTTTCACGTAGGCCAAGGTGTTCAAGCAGACGTTGCTTAAGCTTGCTGGCTTGGCCGACGTAGAAGACCTCGTATCCGGTCAGCGTTTCGAACAGGAGCAGATAAAGCCCAGACGTTGAAGGTACCTCATTCTTGACATTTTGACGAGTAAGGACAGTAAGATTTAATCGGTGTGGTGCTACTTTCACCAAGGCCTGCAAGACGTATGGCCCGACTTTTTCACCTATATCATTATCATGGGATTGTTTAGCCATAACAATATCCAGAAAAGGGGTCAGGAGCATTTTCTTGGTCGGCCGCGGGACTGTTAGACTCGCGGATAGTTTCCAAGATATTCGGTCTTTGGCAGGCCGCCTGTTAGCGGCATTGCGTATTCGATAAATGCGTCGGTTACGCCATTGCCTTCGGCGTTAATGAATTCGTCCGGCATAGGTTTTGTCTTCTCAGCCACGTTGCTAAGCTCGGTGCGGAACAATTCGACCGCATAATCCGCCCCGTTGCCGAGCCGTTTTATTGCGACTGAGCCGCTTGTCTGGTCCATAGCGTACTGAACTGCGTGACGTCCGCACCAACGTGCCTCACGTGCGTCAACTTCAGACTGTAAGCCCGGAAAGCTTCTCTGCAGATAGCCGAATGTATCAGCCCGGACACGCTTTGCACCAAGTCTGCTCTTTGCCTGCCCCGCTAAAAAGTCGGCCAGAGCGCCTGTGCCGGACAGTTGTATATTGCCGTGCGCATCCGTTTCGGCCCCCTCAGCCAATTTCTTCGCCCAGGTAACACCGTCGGCATCGCGGATTCCCTCGCTGGCTGTAACAACACATCGGCCGAGTTTCCTATACACGCCGTCGACATCGCCGAGGAATTTGTCCATTGATACAGGTCTTTCGGGGACATATACCAGATGGGGGCCGTCATCATCTCTTTGCTTACCCAGCGCGGTAGCGGCGGTCAAAAAGCCCGCGTGTCTGCCCATAATCACATCGATTTTTATACCCGGCAGTGTCCGGTTATCAAGGTCGTCACCTATCAGCGCACAGGCCTCGAACTTCGCAGCGGTTCCAAAGCCCGGACAATGGTCGGTAACCAGCAAATCGTTATCTACCGTCTTGGGGATGTGAAACGCCCGCAGCTCGCAGCCAATCTCGCCGGCCATTTTGTTGATGATATGAGTGGTATTTGCCGAGTCGTTGCCGCCGATGTAGAAGAAGTATCTGATATTGTGCTTCTTGAAGACCTTAAGAATTTTCGCACAATATTCCTCGTCCGGCTTATCTCTGCTGGAACCAAGGGCCGAGCAGGGTGAAGCGGCCACCTGCTCTAATGTATCAGCCGACACCTTTTTCAAATCGATGAATTCCCCTTTAGCCATTCCGACTACGGCGTGGAGGGCACCGTAGAGATTCTCGATTTCCGGATGTTTATTTGCCTCTTCGATAACGCCGACCAGCGACGCATTTACCACGGCGGTCGGCCCGCCCGATTGTCCGACTACTGCATTTGCCCCGTTAGAAATCCCCCATTTTGGTGGTACTTTCTTCGTTCTATAATTTCTAACGGGGTTTGCTTTCGGTGCATCTGCCATTTTTATAGCTTCTCCATAAAAATTTCTGCCGTTATCATCACGGAGAACGAGATTATACAGAGCCAATTCAAAGACACAAGGATAATCGGAAATTGGGTTTGTTTGGCTTTGTTTTTTTGGGGTCTGAGGGCGGTTTCATTCTCATAATCCTTTGTGACAAAGACGTTTGCGCTCATTTTGGGCTTTACAGAAATTGGGTTTGAATTGGCTTTGTTTTTTCGGACTGCGAAATCATCTTTTTTTCTGTAATCCTTTGTTATAAGTGAGTTTACATTCATTTTGGCTTTTCGGAAATTGGGTTTGTTTTGGGTTTGTTTTCACCAAGTGTCCAATTAGAAATATTTTCATATTCCTTTGTTTTAACAGCACTTACGTTCATTTGGGTCTCCGGCAAATTGGGTTTGTTTTGCATAAAAAGGGGTGAATTTGTAGAGGGTTCTCGACAGATGTAGAGGGCAAGTTAGTTAAGAGTGAGCTAAAGTGCCTAAAGTGAACTAAAGTTGGATTCTCGATGCTCATGATTGGTAATTCCCCTAAGGTGCCTTATAGGCACGTAAATATTCGCTCCAAGACTATTTACGAACGATGATTTTTTGCGTGTATCTGCTGATACGAAGACGTGCGGTTCTCCGCTATATCTGCCATTCTTATGACGGTTTGTATTATACCAAATTTCGAGCAAAAGTCAACAAGAAAATTGGCCACAGATTTCACAGATTTCGGGATTTTTATTAACCGCAGAGAACGCAGAGAAATTCAAGTTTTTCCAGACGCAGATTTCACAGAGGGCTTTGACCACGAAGGCACGAAGTATTTTTGCCACAAATTGATACGGATTGGCACGAATTTATTGAGCCACGAAAAGGCGCAAAAAGCACAAACATTTTTTAGACCACGAAGAACACGAAGAGAAAACAGAAGTCAGGAGACAGGAGACAGAAGACGGAGGGAGGATAGAGGATAAGCACTAAATCCGAAGTGATTCAACGTGAAAAGTGCGAAAGAAAAAGATAGAACATCCAGCACTCAAAGCTATTTTGCCCTGCGTTTTCTTCTCAACATCACCGCGCCCAAGCTGAGTAGTAAGAGCGTGGATGGTTCGGGAATACCAATATGAAAATCGCTGCAATAACAGGCAGCCTCTTGAAAGAATCCGTGAACACACTATCTGATGCATTTCAGTATTTGGCTAAATAGTTTTTCAACAGGATTCTTAATAACAGATTCTATCGGCTTATTTTCGATTTTACGTATAGCTTCGGAAGACAAGGTAAAAAACTTCTCGCCAACTCTTTTGTCACTATCATCAAACCCAGACCAATTTATCGAGGTAAGAACAAGCAAGAATGCGTTAGCTTTAGGAAAGATTTTCTTAAGTCTACTTTCTCTTTTGTTGAAATCTCCTTCCCACCCTTCGCGATTCCACCCAAGATTAGTCTTACATTCAATGATTGCTATAAGATCATCCCCTTTCCAGATTGAAATATCAGGTTTCATTGCCCCCATCTCAGGCTTTACTTTCCTTTCAGAATGAACCTCTATGTTCTTTTTCCTTTTTTCCAAGAACAGTTTCAGATAGAAAGCTACAGTTTCAACAAAGAAATCAGCCCCTGGAGCAACATTCCGTTTGTTTAGAAACTTCCTGATATCTTCATGAGTCTCATAGTAGGTTTTCATTCTCAGGATTATGGCTTTGGTAACATCCTTTTTTTGAAGTGAAAATGAGCAACCTTCTATCGCATTTGAGTAAAGCTTCATCAGTTGTGAGTGTTGTTTCTTAAGAGTTCGGCAATATTTGTTTTCTAATTCGAGTAAAGCCATTTTGTTCTCCAAGGAGATGTGAAGAAAGATACCAGCACAAGAATTGATTTACTTCTCATTATTTTCTCCTCAAGGGATTATTACCTTTTTTTTCTCAACATCAACGTACCAAGGCCAAGCGAAAAAACCCACTAAATCCAGCAAGAAACGCGTTTTGAATTTTGCTTTGTCATTTTGCTTTTTGATTTTTAATTTTTGATCTCAACTTCGCAGCCCGGCGTAAGGAAATAAAGCCATTTGCCGAGCAGCTTGTCCTTCAAGATTGCCGAAGCGGCCCTGCTGTAAAGCTCCAACTGCCGGCGATAAAATTCGGCCCGCTCCGAAACTTCATTGGCAGTTATCCTGTCGGTCTTGAAATCTATAACCAGCAAGCCATCCGGCGTACGAATCAGCATATCAATTATGCCCTGAATGATGACGACTTCGTCGTCCGTGACTCGTGACTCGTGACTCGTGGTCCGAGCAACGAGCGACGAGCGACGAGCGAGGAGTGAAGCGGGTAGAGAGAAGGTGAATGGCCATTCACGACAAATGGTATTTTCGGTATCAAGGACTAAGCGTCCGAGGTCGCTGTGGAAAAACGTTATTATCGATTTTGTGTCGATATGCTCGGCAACGGCTTCGGCTATAGCACCATCGACCAAAAGTTTGTCTATGACTTTTTCAATCGCTTCCTTGTTTACCGGCCTGGCGAAATCAAGCCGGGAAATTACAAGGTGTGTAGCTGTGCCGATTAGTCTGCGGGTGACACCTTCAAGCGGAACGAAGTGGAGCCTGGAGGTGCTTACGCTTACCACCCCCAAGCTTCGCTTGAGGGTGCCACCCTCCGCGGCCATAATAGCAGTTGGCCGACGCTCCAATGCCCTGGAATAATCGATTGTCAGGTATTCATCATTGTGATGCGTTATTGCTGTTACCGAAGTCTTCGCGGGCAACAGCGGCGCATCGCCAAACTCATACCGCCAGGCCAATGACTTTTTTAGCTGGGCAAGCAGTTCTCTGACCCCCACCGCAGGGGTGGGGGCTAAACGAGCCCCGCCCACAGGTGGCGGGGCTAAACTTCTGTCGGCCTTTAATTTGATTACAAACTCAGAGAGTTGTTTTAGCTGGGCCTGGTCGTAAAGTTTTATACTAAATAAATCACCATTCACACCCTTCGCCGTCAGGCCGGTCTCAAAAGCGCCGTGCAAATTCTTCTGGTCCGAAAGTCCGTAGAGAATCCACTCCAGAGGACTCCGGCACGAGCGAAGCTGCCAGCTTGGAATCGATTCATCGCCGAAGAAGAAGCCGTTGCAAATAATAGTCCGGCAATTGTTTAGTTTTTCACAAGCGCTTAAAATAAGCCGGTCTCTCGCCCGCGTCGTTGCAACGTAAAGGATACGCATCTCTTCCGCCAATGCTGTTGACAGTTTCCGCTCTGCGATAACCTCGTGCGCAAGCGAACGCAGCTTGCTGTTTGACTTACGGTCGATAATTTGCAGTCCCAATGTATCGCCGGCATCGGCAAGAAAGTCTCGCTGGAAGTCTGTCTTGTTGAACGAACCCGCCAGCTCAGCTAAAAAAACGACCGGAAATTCAAGTCCCTTGCTTTTATGCACGCTTAGAATGCGAACGGCATTACCCGCTGCAGATTCCGGCTCAGCAGGGGCCCAATCCTCGCCTGCTTCTTGAAGCTTCTCAATAAATTCAACGAACCGCGTCAGTGAAGGGATGCCCGCACTGCCGGCAAAACCCTCAAACTGGATTGCTCTATCGTGGAGCTTGAGAAGATTAGCTCTGCGTGCCTGCCCGTTCGGCAGAGCCGAAACGAATGACAGAAAGCCGGTCCGGCGATAGACCTGCCATATCAAATCTGCCAGATTGCCCCGTCTGGCAAGTGTCCGCCACTGCTCAATCACAGCCACTATTTCTTTCAACCTTTGCGCCAGTTCCGCATCCTCACCGTTGTTGGAGTATTCGATTACGCAGTCGTAGAAGTTCTTGTTATGCCCATTTGTTTCACCGTGGATTTTTATCTTCGCTAATCCGGTGTCGCTAATATTGAAAAACGGGCTTCGCAATACGGCAGCTAATTCGATATCTCGCTGAGGATTGTCCAGGACTTTTAGCAGGCAGAGACAATCGCTGATTTCAGTCGCCTCAAAGTAGCCGGCCGAGCTTTGACAACTCACAGGCACGCCCGCTAATCGAAGCACTTCGACGTAATCATTGGCCTTTTTGGCCAGTGACCGCATCAGTATCACAATGTCACGATACTCAACATCCCTGAATTTATCTTCCTGCTTATCATAGATCTGAAATTCCGGCTTACCCGTGTCCGCCCCGACCATTTGCCTGATACGCTGGGCAATCATTGCCGCCTGTCGTTGGCGGGAACTGATAACGTTTAGATTTTCCTCGTCCAGCCCCTCGGAGGGGCTGGGCTCGTCAGCCGTTTCGCTTATCTGCTCGTTTTCCAAATCCTGGTACCTGTTTTGTTCGTCAAGTATGTGGAACTCGACAACGCTCTTTTTGTCACTTGCCGCCTTGCCCTTAGATTCTCTTACAAGTGCCGGCTTCAACCGGGCCGACTCGTCGTAATCAATCTTTGCAAATGAAGCTGTCATTATCCGCGCAAATATCTTGTTGACAAAATCGAGGATTCCCTTAGCCGAGCGGAAATTGGCATTCAGGTCAACCCGCAATCCGTTAAGTGTATCGGCCTGCTCAACCCGCCCTCGGTGGGCAGGTTTGAGGCGTTCGAGAAAAATCTCCGGCTCAGCTCCCCGCCAGGCATAGATACTTTGTTTGACATCTCCGACAACAAAAACATTGTCTTCGGAACTAAGCAAATCAAGTATGGCCTGCTGGACAGGGTTAATGTCCTGATATTCATCAACGAATATGTATTTGTACCTGCGGCGAAGCGCCAGAGCCGTTTGCGAAGGTAATAAATTATCCTCCGAAGAACCCTCATCGGTTAAAAGCTTCAGGGCGTAATGTTCAAGGTCGGCAAAATCCAGACAGTTGACCGCCCGCTTGGCCCGGCTGTATAACCGGTCAAATTTCTTAACCAGCTCAACCAGCACCTTTGTCTGCAGGCCGGCGGCGACGCTGACCTTATCGAGGTAGTCCGGATTTACAATCGCAAGGTCGCAAAGTCTTTCAAAAGCGTTTAACGCTTTTTTCACCGTTTTTTGTATAAGCTCGGCGATTGTTGTCGGCACTTCTTTAGGTTTCCTGACTATTGGCTTGTCAAAATTTCTTATCTCTTCGGCAAATTTGTCCCACTCATCGGCCTTCAGAAGTTCAATACATTTCGCAACGGGCTCAACAAAACTATCTTCACATTTTGCAGCCCAGTCGCCGCCGGGGTTTTGCTTTTTGTAAAGCTGCCGGGCGTGCCGAAGCTGATTTAAGATGTGCTGCAATTTGTCTGCAATAATTTCCTTTTGTTTCTTGCCTAAGCCGCCTGCAAACGGATTGGCCGCTTCTGCAAGCACCGATGCGCGCTCGTACCAGTTTTTTCGTGAAATTACGCTGTCCAGAAAATCGCTGAGGTCTATTATCTTTGCAAGAAAACCATCATTTGTGCGAAGGTCTCGCCGGTACAAAAGCTGTTCGAGGGCCGCCCGTATGTTGCCCTGCTGCCAGGCCCAGTCGATTGTTTTTTCGAGCACCTCCGCTTTTAATAGTTTCGCCTCGTCGCCGTCGATTACGCCGAAGGTTGGGTCAAGGCCGAGTTTGTAAAAATACTCGGTGATAAGCCGTTTGCAAAACGAATGTATCGTACTGATATCAGCGCCGCCCAGCAGCATAAGCTGGTGGCGAAGATGGGGGTCGTCGTCTTCCAGAAATGCCGTTCTTAACTGCTCGGCAATTCGCGAACGCATCTGCTCGGCAGCCATCTCGGTAAAAGTCAATACCAGTATGCTCCAGACATCGGGACATACGGATTTGTCGGACACGATATTGACACATCGGCCTGAGAGGACCGCCGTTTTGCCGGTGCCCGCTGAGGCCGTTACTAAAACGTCGCTGCCGCGCGCCACAATTGCCCGCCGTTGCTGCTCCGTCCATTTAATCTTTTTTTCAGCCATCAGCCACCCCCATCTTATCGAGTACCTGAAGTTTCTTTAGCGACTCTAAAAAGTTGTAGTCGTTTATCTGCCAGTCGAACCGGCAGACCGACTTGTACCTGCAATAACTGCACGGTGATTTCCCGCTCAAACGATATGGCTTGACATCGATTCCGCCTGAGAGTATTTCTTCAGCCAACTGAACTATTTTCTTCTCGGTAAATTTAAGAACCTTTTCAAAGTCGGCAGGTTTTAATACCCCTCTATTTCCATAACTGCCGTATGGCTCACCGTCTTTAGTAACGTAAAAATTATAGAATTTACTGTCTTTCAAAGCTATTTTGTCAAGCTCCCGGGCAAATTCACCGTTGAATATACCTTTTGCCT
>JAUVYQ010000213.1 GCA_030603035.1 Phycisphaerae bacterium
TAATCGACTCAACAATCAGTGTGAATCCGTGTCCAAAAAAAACAGTGTCAATCCGTGCTAATTTATGCCATAGGTATCCGCGGCAAATTTAGTCGTTGGTCGTTAGCAATCGAAAATCGACAATCGTAAATTGAAAATGAAGAACCTCTGCGCCCTCCGCGTTCTCTGTGGCTTACCAATTTTCAATCAAAAGTGCGGGTAGCTGGCAGCAAAAATCGAAAAATCTAAAAAATTTTTATCTCCTTTTCTCACATCGAGTTACGAGAATCAGGAATCGAGAATCGAACACTATTTTCGACTCAAACGCGCAGGTTCGCCCAATAGTAGAGAGACAGTACAATTTGAAATTTGAAATTTGAGATTTGAAATTCACGTCGCCAATGAACCATTAAACCAATCATGAGCATCGAGAATCCAACTTTAGTTCACTTTAGGCACTTTAGCTCACTCTTAACTATCGAAGATCCGGCCTTCCTTGGACGGAACGAGTATCAAGAATCCAGATATTTATGTGCCTATAAGGCTCTACATCTGTCGAGAACACTCTACAAATCAGCTCTTTTTATGCAAAACAAAGCCAATTTGCTGGATGCTCAAATGAACGTAAGCTCTGTTTTAACAAAGGATTATGAAAATAAATCCAATTGGACACTTGGTGAAAACAAACCCAAAACAAACCCAATCAAAGCCAATCCCCGAAAAGCACAAACGAATGTAAACTCACTTATAACAAAGGATTACAGAAAATAGGATGATTTCACAGTCCAAAAAAACAAAGCCAAAACAAACCCAATTTCCGAAAAGCCAAAATGAACGTAAACTCATTTATAACAAAGGATTACAGAAAAAAAGATGATTTCGCAGTCCAAAAAAACAAACCCAATCAAAGCCAATTTCAAACTCGAAGCGAAGCGGAGATCCCTACGGGCGAGCTTCTCGGAATCCTCAAACCGGGGACCAATTTCAAACCCAGCGCCTCTCTGAGCCGCCATCCCAAGAATTTCTCACACTCTTATTGACCTTGCCTGGTTTTGATGGTACTCTATCGCCGGCTTAATTTAAGGAAGCTAAATCGTGGAATTATCCTGGCTAATGAAACTGAGAATCGCCGCTGCGGTCGCCACCGGAGTTGTTTTAATAGGTATTCTGGCCTGGCCGTTAGCAGCATCGCCGGAGCCGTCAGGGGCTGTGTCCCTGCTTGCCCGCACTATAAGTTTCGGCGACGCAATAACTTTGGCGATTTTGGCACTTTTGGCCGGCCTTATCGCCTATTTTCTTTCCTGGCCCTATGGCCGGGAAATCGGCATTTTGGCAGTCCCATCCGGCTTGGCCATCTGGGCCGTACGCTCCAGCAGTATGGCCGGCCTGATGCAGCGCACAGCCGCAGAACAGCGGCAGCAACTCCTTGCGTCCCTTAAATGGGAGCCGGTTTTCTGGTTGGCCATTGTCGCCGCCGGATTTGCCGGCGTATTGATCGCGCAGAAAATATCCAGGCGAAAAGCCGAGCCGGTCGGGAGCGAGGAAAAATCTAACTCCATATCAAATATGTACTTAAACGCAGCGGTTGCGCTGGCCGGCTCGGTCTTGATAGCTCAATTTTGTATCACGATATTTGCCCAGGACGTTAGAATATTCGACGACCAATTAAGAAGGTTAGTTATGGCCCAGCCGGCTATCGGGCAAGTCGTTTTTGCTGTATTAGTTTCGTTCGGACTTGCCGCTTTCGTAGTCAAGGCATTTCTCAACGTCAGCTATATCTGCCCCACAATTGCCAGTGCCTTGGTAACCGCTTTTGCTATAACCATTTACGTCAAGCAAGATGTATTACAGCACCTTGTTGAGCGCCACCCCGCAGCTTTCTTCTCTAATGCAGTTATTTCCATATTGCCCGTCCAGATGGTGGCTTTTGGCACATTAGGCTCGATTGCCGGCTACTGGCTGGCCGTCCGCTATAATTATTGGCGAAAACACGCATAAAAAGCAAAATGGGCGGGATTCGGCAAATTTAATCCATCTTTTTTCAGGTCTTCTCTTTTCGATAAGTCTATATGTTTTAAGTGGTTATGCGCGAAAGGGCTGATAATCAAGCTTCGCTGCCCGAACAAAAGCAAAAATGATTGTTTTCGGTCTTGGAATTAGCCGAAAATATAGTTGCGTTCAAGCTTTGTCTCTTGGGTGCTGTTTTTGGACTAAGTCGTTATGCGATAATGACATATAAAAGCGTTTGACGAGCAGCCGGACGAACAATTGGCCGGATTTCTTCGTAGCATATAGTAAAACCAGCCGACAAAAGGAGTTGAAAATGTTGGTTCTAAGCAGGCAAAAAGATGAGTCGATTATGATTGGCGACGACGTCGAGATTACCATCGTCGACGTCCGCGGGGACAAGGTTCGTCTGGGTATAACAGCCCCGAGGGAGATACCGGTTCATCGCAGGGAAGTGTACGAAGCAATTCAACGCGAAAAAAGCGAAAAAGAAGCAGAAGCTCAAGCTCAAGAACAGTAAAATTCACAGTCGGCGAAACCGTTGTTATCAAATTTCGCACACCGTCCTACTTGCCCCCATTTTCTTTGCTGATTTGCTTTCTCTTTTATTTGCAGCAGTGTCCCCCTCCAAACGCACCTCATTGCGTTTGGGAATGCCGATGCACTTTGACGTCGAGGTGCTTAACGCCCCATTTCAGGGCCTCTTCGTGGGAGTGGAAGAATACGTCGAGCCGGTCTCCACGGATTGCGCCGCCCCTGTCGAGGACTTTTACGGGCTGTCCGTTTTTGTAGCCGGGGATGAGCATTTCGGTGCCGAAAGAGTATTGTTTGTCGGCCGCCACGAAGGCATCGCCCGGCCGTATTTTGTGGCCGCAGGCTGTTATGCCGTCTGCATATTCGCCGCAGCATTTTTGGCACGGGCAATAGGCGGTTATACGCATTCGCACGGTTTGCCATTCGCCGGGTCGTTCAGTCCCGGCCTGCCACACACTTACGTGTGTGGTATTCCCCATACGTGAGTATGGGGCAGGCTGACTGCCGGCATCCGCCTCGGTTGCGGTAGCGCTGAGTGAGGTTGCCCGGCCGTCGGCCTTTGTGTAAACCACACTGATGACACAGCTCAGCACGCAGGTTCTTACCAGCATAATTATAGCGACCACGACCATCCGGTTTAGAGAAACACCGCAAAAACCTTTAGCTGTCGCTTTTTTCAACCGTTACCCTCCTCGCAATCAGATTACCTGGATTCGCAGTAGTCCTGATTA
>JAUVYQ010000343.1 GCA_030603035.1 Phycisphaerae bacterium
GGGGCAAACAGGTTTGCTCAGCGAGGTCTCGCTGAGCGGTTATTTTTTCAATCGCCTATCAATTTCAAACTCCCTTAAAGACTATCAAACTGAGTGGCACACCCCTTCCGAGATGTACCACCCAGCCGATGAAATATGAACAAGTCAGTTGCTGTTTGCTCACTTCCGAAAAACAGTCCCAAGCGCCAGCTGGCGCTCAGGACCGCCCCGTTAACTCAGGGCCAGGCGCATCGGATCCTTCTCCCTCGAGTGAATCCAAGACTACCCCGGAGTTTTGTTTTATGGCACCGTTCAAGTACCGGCAAAGATCAATCAGCTGGATCAGAGCTTTGCTGTCCTCTCCCTGGGACACTAACAACCTGGCGGTTTCTGTAAAGCGCTCAGCGGTTTCGAGCATTCTTGCAACCTTCATGGGCGTACCCTTTAAGTCAGGGTCAGACGATTCTTCGCCATCATTGTCGTGTTCTCTTGGCGGTCGGTCATGTTCCCTGGTTAAAACTGCGAGCTCGTAGAGCTTCTGGTTTACTAGCTCGTATTGATGATTGTCTGCGTGATATTCGGCCGCACCAAGTATGCTTCTCATTCTTGCGATATCATCGAGAATTGTCGGCATGGTTCGATCCTTTCTCCCTAGCAGTCACCTTTCAGTCAGGGTCTGTAGGTTCGGGTGGTTCGGGTTCGTTTTTGGGAAGGATCAAAAGAAACCTGTTCGCAACGTCTCGTAGATGCAGGATGTTTGCGAGCATTTTTTCTCTGTCGCCTTCACCGTAGAAGTCGCGTGCTTTTTCAAGGTCAATTTGCATAGAAATAATGAGGTCAGCTATTCTAGGCACTATTTGCTCCTTTCTGCCTTGGGTTTGTCTCTTGGTGGTCGGTCATACTCTCTCGTTACGACTGCAAGCTCGTAGAGCTTTTGGTTGGCTCTTACGTATCGGCCAAAAATTGTGTGCTGTTCAGCCGAGTTGAGTATATCTTTCATTCGGTCGATATCGTCCAGCATTGTCGGCATTTTTGGCCCCTTCCTGCCGGCTGAGAATTTCATTTGCCCGTTTGGATGTCAAAGGTGTGCTCATCGATAGAGTCAAGCAAGGGGACAATCTCAGCGTATTTTTGACCGGCAAGAAAACGTAAAATCAGTTTGGTTAACTCACGGATTTTGACTGCATGTTCTTCTGGTGTCATGCGTTTTAGCTCCTTACCTCGGCTGGAAGGCCAGCCGTGTGTGCAGTGGTGAGTATTGAATTTGGTATCTGCCATAGTTCTAAGATATTTTCAGGAAAGGTCGCAGTGCCAACGTGTGAGGCTCAAGCGTTGGAAGGTGCATGGAGAACAACATGCTCGAAACGTCAATTAGCAACTGCGACCTTTCCCAAATCAGAATATCGGCAAAATCGACCACCTGTCAAGAACAAAATCGACATTTATTTTCCGACATTATTT
>JAUVYQ010000013.1 GCA_030603035.1 Phycisphaerae bacterium
GGACGGCTTGCGGGCATAATCCCGTCAAACTTCTTGGCAATGTCTCACAGGAGCAATTAGAAACACTGATTGAAAATCAGGGTTTTGTCTGTGAGCTGCAGCGGGCCGTGGAAAAGCTGAAAGCATATCTTGATGGGCCAACCTGGTTTGAAGAGGTTTCTTCAAAATGTACCAGGCCCGTTATTGCGTATTTTAGTGCCGAGTTTGGGATACATGAATGCCTGCCACTTTATGCCGGCGGTCTGGGAATCCTGGCGGGAGACCACTTGAAAAGTGCTTCGGACCTCGGTGTTCCATTAGTTGGGATTGGCCTTCTGTATCAAAAAGGTTATTTCCGCCAGTATTTGAACATCGATGGTTGGCAGCAGGAGGTATATACAGACAATGATTTCTATAATATGCCTATCGAGCTGGTTCGCAAAAAGAGCGGCCGGCCGTTGACCATTAGCGTTGAATATCCAGGAAGATGTGTTACAGCGCAAATTTGGTGCGTTTCCGTTGGCAGGATAAAATTATATCTGCTGGATACGAACGTACCTGCTAATTCCTCGACGGACCGTATGATTACCGCCAGTCTTTATGGCGGAGACAATGAAATGCGAATTCGTCAGGAGATTATGCTGGGCATCGGAGGCTTAAAGGCGCTAACAGCTATGGATATTAAACCTGCTGTCTGCCATATGAACGAGGGACACGCTGCTTTTATGGCACTGGAACGAATCCGAGAATTACGAAGCGCCAGGAATATGACTTTTGATGAGGCCCTGGAAGCTACGAGGTCAGGCAATGTTTTTACAATGCACACCTCCGTAAAAGCCGGGCTTGATGAGTTCCCCGTGGAGTTGATGGACAAATATTTCGGTACTTTCTTCCCTGCCCTCGGCATAAATAGAGAGCGGTTTTTAGAATTGGGCAGAATACTTCCTGACGACGATGCCGAGTCATTTAAAATGACAATTTTAGGATTGAGGCTGAGCAGCTATATAAACGGCGTAAGTAAATTGCACGGGCAAATATCACGAGAGCTGTGGTCGAGTCTCTGGCCCGGCGTTCCTGTTAGTGAAGTGCCCGTAATAGCGATTACAAACGGCGTCCACGTCAAAAACTGGTTATCGGATGAGATGGGCTCTTTATATGAAAGATACCTTGGGCCAAATTGGACGGATGAAACCGTCAACGACTCGGTCTGGAATAACATCGAACAAATTCCTGATGAGGAATTATGGCGGACACATCAGCGATGTAAAGAGCGTTTGATTGTTTTTGCACGCAACCGGCTTAAGGCTCAGATGCAGCGGCGGGGTACTTACCACACTGAATTGAACCGCGCTGAGGAGGTGCTCGACCCTGAGACGCTGACCATTGGTTTTGCCAGAAGGTTTGCCGGCTATAAAAGGGGCAATTTGCTGCTTAAGGACGAGGAGCGGCTCGCAAAGCTGCTCAGTAACCCCGACAGGCCTGTCCAGATTGTTTTTGCAGGAAAGGCACACCCAAGAGATACAGAAGGAAAGGACATTATACGGCAGATTATTCACTTTGCAACACAGTACGATTTGAGACGACACATTGTATTTCTGGAAGACTATGATATTGATGTGGCGAGGGCCTTGGTACGAGGCGTTGATATCTGGCTTAGTAATCCTCGAAGACCGATGGAGGCAAGCAGCACAAGCGGTATGAAAGCGGCCATTAACGCCGCTTTGAATATGAGCACCCTCGATGGCTGGTGGTGTGAAGGTTACACACCTGAGGAGGGATGGGTCATTGGTGCAGGTGAAAGCTATAAGAATGCCGATTATCAGGATATGGTCGAGTCGCAGGCAATTTATAATATGCTCGAAAACGAGGTTGTGCCGTTGTTTTACACTCGCTCGGCCGACAATTTGCCGCGGGCCTGGATACGCAGAGTAAAAAATTCTATCAAGTCCATAACCCCCCAGTTCAACACGAACAGAATGGTTCGTGAGTACACGAGAAGGTTTTATAATCCCGCTGCCGCCAAATGGAGATATTTGACTGCAGAAGCTATGGCCAGGGCAAAAGCACTTTCCATGTGGAAATCAAATATGAAAAAGGCCTGGCCTGAATTTGCCGTCAAGGATGTCCAGATACGGGTTAAAAACGCTGAAAAAAGCCGGCAGCTAAATCCAAAACAACCTCAGCTTAAGATCGGCTCGCAGTTGAGCGTCAGGGCGTTGGTTAAGCTCGGAAAGGTCGGCCCGGATGATGTTTCAGTTGAGCTTTATCATGGGCCTGTGGATACCTGGGGCAATATTAAGGACGGCTCGGCTGTAAGAATGGATTATAAGGAGCCCTCGGGTCACGATGGGGAGCATTGGTTTGTTGGCTTGATACCCTGTGGAGCGCCCGGCCGCCGAGGCGTCGCTGTGCGGGTCTTACCCAGGAACGACGACCTGGTTAGCCCTTATGAGCTCGGCCTTATTCTCTGGGAAACAACGCCCGCAAAGGCCAACGCGTAATACAGGCATCGAGCATCGAGAATCGTTTCTTATTCATTCTCTTTATTGTTCAGAAGCTCATAAACCTCGTCAGCGGACGTGGCTTTTTCAAGCCCTTCTTTGAATTGTTCATCGAGCATTAGTCTGCTTATTCTGGCCAGGGCCTGAATGTGAGGGCCGGTTTGGTTGGCCGGCGAGACCAGCAGAAAGATGGTTGTTACTGGTTTGCCGTCAACGCTTGCAAAATCAATCGGCTCGTCTGCGAGACCTATCGCCATAACGAGCTCCTTGACGGCTTTACATTTGCCGTGCGGGATGGCAATTCCGGAGCCGATGCCGGTACTGCGAGTTTGTTCACGCGCCAACACCGCCTCTAAAACAACCTTTCTGTCCGACAATAATCCGTTAGTGTCGAGCAAATCCACCAGTTCGATTATTACAGATTGCTTGTCTTTGCCTTCCAGCGGGACTTTAACGCAGGTTGGTTGCAGTATTTGTGTTAGAATCATATCGATTAAGGCCGAGCATACTACTATTCTGTAACATCTAATTTTGATGGGTGGCAGCCTCAAGCGAGTCCCGAAAAACCGGGACGAGCTTGGGGATGGTTTGGAGCCAGTAACTACCACGCATTTATCGTGTTACAGACCACTACAGTTCTTACGAATTTTTACACAGACTAAATATTATATCTAATTGTGGGTCTGATTGCAACAACTTTACAAAAAATTTGAATTTGTTTTTTGTTACTTACCAGCAGTGGGACTGTTGCCGGCTGGCCTCTGCAAATACGCTTTCACCCCTTGTGACCATCGCAAAACGATGTGCGGTAATCTTATTTTCCAGAGTGAGTTTTTTTCTCCTCGGCGAATTTACCCGCAGGCCCGCCGGCTCTGAACATAACCGCAAAACGGGCCACCAGGGCACCGAGAAGGGCATAGCCCAGCAGCATTTGCACCATAAGCAGCAGGTGTCCGAAGAAGCTTTGGGCTTTGGCGTACATACCACTGAACCCGAGCGTTGTCATTGTAACGATGGAAAAGTAAAGAGTTCGCAAAGGCACAAGCCACCATTGCACCGCCGCTCCCTGCTCGTCTGTGAACAGATTACTGACAACCCCGCCAGGAGCCAGACGGCCCCAATGGTAATAGATGTTTGCAAAGATAAACGCCAGAGCGAAGAAGGTAAATATAATCCGTCCGGTGGCTCGGCCGTAATCACTCACCCACCAAAAGCCCTTAACCAGCCATCCCACCTTGGAGTGTGTCTTATACCAGTCCTCCCAGTTCGCACGCCTGATGTTGTATTCCAGAAGCTGTTTTGTTTCCGGGTCTATGCGTGCGCCGCCCAGGCCGACACCGTGAAAATCCGTGTCACGGTCAACCGCACAATCCCAGAGCAATGTGGCACCGTCGACAATCGCCGTTGTGAAATTTGCACCTTCCAGATTGGCCTTGTAGAAGGTCGCGCCTTCCAGATGGGCCTCGCCGAAGGCCGCTTTTTCCAGATGCCCATTGTCGAGTTTTGCCATTTCCAGATGGGCGTAATTAAGCTTCGCGCCTTTTAGGCGGGCTTCCCAGAGGGTCGCCTCTTCCAGAAGAGCAAGTCTAAGGTCTGCGCCCTCCAGATGGGCTTTGTAGAAAATCGCTTCCTCCAGATGGGCACCGGTGAGGTCCGCCTTTTTTAGCTGGGCCCTTTCGAAGTTTGCGCCTTCCAGAAGAACACTTTCGCCTTTATGTTCGTCTCGCCATTTGTTCCACTCCGTGATGTCCTTCTCTTCCGAGCAGCGGATAAGCATATCGTACTGCTCTTGGCTGAACCTGCGTTCGCGCTTCAGCCCCTGCTGTTGGGATTTTGATTCGTCCATCTTTTTCTCCTGTTGTGGGTTTACAGACGCATATTATCGGTATCGCCTGTCTTTATATCAATCACATTCTCTCAACACCGCCGCCTCTCGTCAAAATCGGCCATTTGCAATTGCAACTTGAGAACTCATGTGTTTTTATCCGGACGTCTGTTTCCCGATATCGCCTCGGCAAATTAAAATCCACGTCGAACCCGATTCTGACCCCTGTCTCCCGGCTTCTGCCTTTTTCCCTTTACATCCAGGTACTATCCGGCTAAAATAAAATACCGTAATTGTGTGATGCGTATCTAATACGAAATACGAGATACGATATACGAGATTCACTATGGAAAAGATAAAGCTTTACGACACTACTCTTCGTGATGGCATGCAGGCAGAAGGCGTCAGCTTTTCGCTCGAAGACAAGCTCTCAATCGCCAGGTGCCTTGACGAGCTTGGCCTCGATTACATCGAAGGTGGATACGCCGCCTCCAACCCCAAGGAAATGCAGTTCTTTACCGAGGCAGCCAGACTCGGTTTGAAGAATTCAAAAATCGTTGCATTCGGCAGCACCCGCAGGGCAGATGCAAAGGTCGCCGACGATGCCTCGCTCAACGCAATGCTCGCCTGCAGGACACCGGCCGCTACCGTGGTTGGCAAATGCTGGGACCTGCACGTAACGGATGTGCTCGGCTGCTCGCTCGATAAGAACCTTACTATATGTGCCGAGTCGGTCGAGTACCTGAAAAAGCAAGGCCTTGAGACAATCTTCGACGCCGAGCATTTCTACGACGGCTACAAAAACAATCGCGAATATGCGATGAAGGTTTTGGCTGCTGCCGCTGACGCCGGCGCCGACGTGCTGGCCCTTTGCGATACCACCGGCGGCGCTCTGCCGAACGAAGTTTACGAAATCACAAAGGTCGTCTGCGAGAAATTCAGCCCGCTGATGGTCGGCATTCACGCTCACAACGACAGCGATTGTGCGACCGCCAATTCGTTGGCTGCGGTACGGGCCGGTGCCCGCCACGTCCAGGGCACAATGAACGGACTCGGCGAGCGATGTGGAAACGCCAATTTGTGTACGGTCATACCTGACCTTGCGTTGAAGATGGGCTTTGTTGCCCTTAGTCCCGAAAAAATCAAAACCCTCACCGAGGTGTCCCGTTTCATTTTCGAGATTGGCAATCTAACGCCGGTAATGAATATGCCCTATGTCGGCGGGAGCGCTTTTGCCCACAAGGCAGGCCTCCACGTCGACGCCCTGCGCAAAAACAAACGCCCCTACGAGCACATCGACCCGGCCCTTATCGGCAACGAACGACGGTTCCTTATTTCCGAGTTGAGCGGAAAGTCCAACGTCCTCGCCGAGCTCGAAAAGGCAAAAATCGCCGAGGACAAGAAATTGGCTAAAAAGATACTTCTCCGTGTCCAGGAGCTTGAGAGCGCCGGCTTCCAATTCGAGGCCGCTAACGCCAGCTTCGACCTGCTGGTAAAAAAGACTATGGGCACGTATGAGCCGGCTTTTGAGCTTATAAAGTACTACGTAACCACGGAAAAACGAGCAACCGGCGAGCTGGTTACCGAGGCCACCATTAAACTAAAGGTCGGCGATAAAGTCGAGCACGTCGTCGGCGAAGGCGATGGCCCCGTCAACGCCCTCGACGCCGCCTTACGAAAATCGCTCGAGAATTTTTACCCGAGCATCAAGGACATTCACCTGATTGATTACAAGGTGAGGGTAGTCAATGCTAAAGCCGGCACCGCCGCCCATGTCCGCGTTATAATCGAATCCCGCGACAAAACTTCAATCTGGGGCACGGTCGGCTGCTCAGAAAACATAATCGAGGCCTCCTGGCAGGCTCTCTCAGACTCCGTAGAATACAAACTACAAAAAGACGCGTCTCGTCATTCTGAGCGCAGCGAAGAATCTCAATCGTAAATCGACAATCGTAAATTGTAAATTAAAACTGCCCCCGGGTTTATCTTGGGCGTTATACTAAGATGACAAAACATAGGTGCTTCACTTTCCAGTGGTTCGTATTTTGTGTCTTGGCGTTAGCCGGTCCATATACAGTCCTCTATGCGAAGGAAAATGGTTTCATCCATTTTGACACCACAGACCTCGGTAAGCCGGATGATAAAGTTCCGCTGATTCAGCCCTGGAAAACCATCGCCCTCGAACCTCAATACGGCGGCCAGTGGGTGGTGGCGGGTGATGTGGATGCCGACGGCGTAGTCGATATTGTCAGCGCTGAAAACTTCAATAAAGGTGACGTGCATTTCACAAGTACAGCGGTCGCCCAGAACCTCGACGGCTCGGTCTTGTGGCGATGGGGTGACCCGGACCTCGGACGAAAGAGCTGGCACCACGACGTTGCTTGCCAGATTCACGATTGGAACGGTGACGGCAAAAACGAAGTTGTTCTTTGCACCAAAGGTTTTCTTATCGAGCTTGAGGGGGCCACTGGACGCGAACTAAGACGAATACCCATCTCTGAGCAAGCTACTGACTGTTTGGTGTTTTGCAATCTCTCAGGCGGTAGCCGGCCTACCGACGTATTAGTTAAGGACCGATACCACCGAATTTGGGCCTACAATCGCCAGGGTGAGCTGCTCTGGACGGTCAAAGACCCTGGTGGCTTCCGGACCGCCCACCAGCCAAGGCCCATTGACATCGACGGTGACGGACGTGATGAAATCATGGCTGGTTATGCCTTGCTGAATCCCGATGGCTCTGTTCGCTGGGTCTTTCGGTCAAAAAAAGTCGATCAGGCCCGCGGGCACCTCGACTGTGCTCGCATTTTCCGTCGCGGCGGCTCTCCTGAAGACTTTCGTATCGTACTCACCTGCTGCGGAGCTAACAATATCGCCCTTGTGAATGGAAATGGCAAAGTGTTGTGGGAAATCTCCGGCCGTCATTTTGAATCCGTGGACGTCGGATACATCATACCTGACCGCCCGGGACCACATATTTTCGTCGATATCGACCATCAGCCTTACGGAAAGAGCCCGCTTTGGCTGTTGGATGAAAAGGGTCAGCTTCTTGGACAACTGGTGACCGATTACAGCCGGCACCACTGCTTGTTGGACTGGACCGGAGATGGCATGGATGAAATCCTGGTCGCTCATAAAGCCGGCCTTTACAACCATCGAGGCCGGCGAATCGCTACATTCAGCACACCGGGCCTCGACACCTCTGCCGACCGCAGCAAATACGAAAAAAGTATGCTCATCGGCGATATGACTGCTGACGGAATACCCGATGTCCTCATAGCCACCCCGTATATGGTGTACATATACAAGAATACCACGGGTAAGAAACCCGACAAGCCGGTCCCATTGGGGACAGAACTCAATTTCACTCTCTATTAGTGTGCGGCGTAAATTTCGCCAAATACTCCCCGGCTTTCCAGCCGGACGCAATAGAGCGGGTTATTTGGATACGCTCTAAGCATTCTCGGTTATTCTATAGTCTGAAAGTGGGATTGTGATGAGCGGCGATATGACTATGTCAGGCCTTTCGCTGCATGCCCAGGAAGGCCTTTTTGACTTCCTCATTACGCAACAGATTCTTGCCAGTATCTTTCAATACAATCTCGCCAATGCTGAAAACGTAAGCCCTATGTGCGATCTCCAACGCTTCTGACGCGTTTTGCTCTACCAATAATATGCTTGTACCGTTTTTATGGACTTCTATGAGTTTATCAAAAATCAGCTCGACGTAATTTGGAGATAGCCCGAGCGAAGGCTCATCGGCAAGTAACAACTTCGGTCTAAGCATTAGCGCTCTGCCCATGGCCAGCATCTGCTGCTCACCTGTGGAAAGAGTACCGGCTCTTTGTCTTACTCTTTTTTCAAGCTCTGTGAAAAGTGCAAGGACCATATCAATGTCTTTTCTTATCGCTGCTTTATCGTTCCGTTTGTAAGCCCCCATTTGAAGATTTTCCAACACTGTCATCGTGGGAAAAACACGTCTGCCTTCTGGAACTAAAGAAATTCCTCTCCCAACCAATTCGTCTGTTCTCAAACCTTTGATCTTGTTGCCCTCAAACAAAATCTCTCCAGAATCAATACTCCCATCCGTTGCAGTCAACACTCCGCTGACAGCTTTAAGTGCCGTTGACTTGCCTGCCCCATTGGGTCCTATCATAGCCACTATCTCTCCCTCTCCCACTTCAAAGGAGACATTCTTAAGGGCCACAACTGCCCCATATCGAGCTGTCAGATTCTTTACCTCAAGTAGCAATTTTTCTTCTCCTGCCCAAATACGCAATGATTACCGCTTCATCTTGTTGTATTTGCTCCGGTGTCCCTTCGGCGATTTTCTTTCCGTAATTGAGAACGATAATCCTTTGGGCTATATCCATAACCGTCTTCATATCATGCTCTATAAAAAGAATGGTCTTTCCCGAGTCTCGAAGTTTACAAATGACCTGCTTCATTTCATTAACCCTGCCCGGAAACAGCCCCGCTGTCGGCTCATCCAGAAGCAAAACTTCCGGCTTCAAGGCTAAGACTCTGGCTATCTCAAGCAGCTTACGTTGGCCGTGAGATAGATTATCAGCCAATTCATCTTTCTTCTCCAGTAAACCGACAAGCCTTAGATACTCTGCAGCATGCTCAGTGTTTTCCTTATCTTCTCTTTTCATTGTCTTACTTTGCATCAAGGCCGCCCACAAGCTCTCTCCTTTATCATATTTCAACGCAAGCATAACATTTTCCGAGACAGCCATTTGCGGAAACAGCCTGATATTTTGGAAGGTCCTCCCAATCCCACGCTGGGCAATCTTGAATGGGCTTAAGGAAGTAATCTTCTTCCCTCCGAAGGATACATCGCCTGCATCAAGTTTTAGAAAACCGGTAATCAGATTGAACACAGTTGTTTTGCCCGCTCCATTAGGACCTATCAAAGCCGTGATGATACCCTTCTCCAATTCGAATGAAACATCGTCAACGGCTTTGATACCGTCAAACTCTTTGTTCAAAGCTTTAACAGACAAAATGTTCTCTACATCAGGCATTTTTATTTCCACCGATACCTTCCTAAAATCCCTTGTGGCCGATACAGCATAAGAACAATCAGCAGCAGCCCATATATCATCTGTCTTAGCGGTGCAGCCACAGAGCTCGGCATACCAAGAAAACGCAGTAATTCCGGGAAAATAACAAGTATAGCAGCTCCAACAAAAGAGCCGCCCAGACTTCCCATACCGCCAAAAACGACCATCAAGAGAATCATTATCGACTCCATCACAGTAAAACTCGATGGGTCTATGAAAGTGATGTAATGGGCGTAGAGACTTCCTGCGATACCTGCAAAAAAAGCCCCTATGACAAAGACCATAATTTTATGCTTATTAACATCTTTGCCCATTGCAAGTGTGGCTACCTCGTCTTCCCTGATGCCCCTCAGTATCCTCCCAAAGGGCGACTTTACTACTCTGCGAATGATAAAGTATGTCAGAAAAACAAAAAAAGCGACCAGAATCAAGTAGGTCCACACACTTGATAGTTGAATTCCAAAAAAAGAAAAGCCAGGTATCCCCGGCAATCCCATCGGCCCGCGTGTAACCGACATCCAGTTCTTTGCAACCGAATAAACAATTACGCCCAATCCAAAAGTCGCAATAGCTAAATAATCGCCTTTTAGCCGCAGTGAAGGAGCTCCAATGACCACTCCTAAAATTGCCGCGACACAAGCACCTACAAGCAAACCAATCCACGGCGAAACTCCATAATTCAGAGCAAGAAGTGACGAAGCATAGGCACCCACGCAGGAAAAGGCGGCATGGCCTAAAGCGGCTAAGCCGGTGTACCCAACGACGAGATTCAGGCTAAGCGCCAAAATGATATAAATGCCGGTTATAACCAAAATGTGCAGAATATATTCCATCTATTATAGCCGTTCTCCCTTTGGCTTTATCCCCATAATCCCGCCGGGCCTGACCAACAGGAATATAATCAAAATCGCAAACGAGATGCAGTCCTTCCATCCTGCTGAAATCTTCCATATACCTAAGTTCTCAGCAATTCCCAGGAACAGCGCCCCGAGCATCGCTCCAGGGATACTGCCGATACCCCCTATGATTGAAGCAATAATACCTTTCAGTATAGCGTTCATTCCCATCGTCGGCTTAATGTTTGTTTCGAGCGAAATCAGTATCCCCGCTGCCCCGGCTAAAGCCGAACCTATTGCAAACGCAGCCAAAATAATCCTTTCCGGATTTATCCCGACAACATTGGCAGCAAGTGGATCATCTGCCACCGCCCGCATCGCCTTGCCTAACTTGGTCTTCTTAATGAACAGCCAGAGGCCTACGAACAATGCTACTGCGACAACAAGTATCAGTATCTGCGTATCAGTAATTACCGCCCCTAAGAAATGATGCCCTTCTTTTACCTGGCCGGTTCTGATGGTAAGAATCTGGACTCCATAGATTATCTGCAATAGATTTTGGATGAAAATAAATATCCCGAAAGACGCTATGAGAAAAACCAGATTAGGAGCTTTTTGCTTCCGCAAAGGCTTGTAGACAAATCTGTCAATCCCGACACCAACAATACCTGCCAGAGCCGCGGCTAAAAAAAAAGAAACTATGGGATTGAGACCCAGCGATATTATCAGTGAGTACGCAATATACGCTCCAACCGCATATACTACCCCATGCGCAAAGTGAAAAAAACGACCTGTTTGATAAATGAGTGCAAATCCAACTGCCACAAGAGAATACATAGACCCCGCTATAATGCCGTTTAGGATGAACTGCATAGCATGCATCGTTTTTACTAAGCTCCCATATTAGGCCATTGTCCCTTTGAAACCATGTTGATTGCCAAGATGTGTGCTTGACTTACTAGGCAAAGCTTGACAGCCTCAGCTACCTCTCGTGGGTGCGTTTGCGGAAGACCTATTTTCTCATAGTCATAATCGAACGCCCTGCCAATTTTAACCACAGCTTTCTGAACTTCTGGGCTGTCGTACAAGCCAGTGTCAACAATACCAGGTAATACCTCAGAAACATAGATATTCCTCTTGTTTAACTCAAGGCAGAGACTTCTCACAGCATGGTGTAATCCCGCCTTGGCGCTCGCGTGAGAATAACCCAAGGGATACGCTCTGATTCCGCTCATTGAAGATACTACAACAATGCGAGAGTCCTGTTGTTGAGTGAATCTCGGCAGAAATGCCTGAACAAGGATCAACAACGTCTTAACCACAATCTCAAACTCAAGTACGGGTAGCTCGGGTGGTGTACCCTCGACCTCAAGGTAGGGATTATCATTTAGCACCTTATAGTTTCCGGCACTTAGGCCCACGGAGTGGACCAAATTGACATGGGCTTCCGGAACGACTCTTGATACTACGCGGCGTACGGAAGCCGCATCCAGCAAATCAATGGCCTCGCAGTCTACTTGTGAATTCGGAAACTTCTCGTGTAGTGAATTTTTGACTCGCGTCAATCTCTCTTTGCGCCTCGACATAAGTAACAAATTGAGACCTGCGGAAGCTAGTTCGTGGGCTATCCAAGCCCCTATGTTGGCTTTTGCATTTGGCGAGTCGTATACATTTAGGATGTCGTCATGACACCCAGTCTCGCGATAACCTACTCCTGTCACGATAATTAGTTTCTGTCTGTCAGCCTTCATATAAATACTTCATATTGCCTATTTCTGGTCCACAAGCGATTTTGGTTGCCTTTTTAAACAGACCTTGGAGCACGCTAAAGACTTTGGGAGGGGACATACTCTTGATTTTTATCAGGCTCCCAAACTCCCCTATTGTAGCGAATGCCTTGCAGGGTTTTCCATCGAGGACATATACCCCGAGTTCCCCGTAATCTCCGATATCGAACAAATCTTTAAACGCATGTGCCAGCATATTGGTGGTTATGAATAAAGATCCTTCTTCCTTATGGTGTTCAACGAATTCTCTCACAATTCGCTGGTTTATAGTCTCACAGTGACTTGGGGAGTTTCTCACAGCACGAATAGCAGTGGAAAGTTCTTGGCGTTTTTCTTCAGTGATATCATGAAGAAATCCAAGCTCGATTCTCTCGCTCTCGGTTGATTCCAGCACTATCATCTTAAACGTTTCTTTAACGCTTGCGTCGCTAAGGTTTTCCATTACGAATGAACTTATTTGGCTATCACCATTATCTAGAAGCTGTTGGAACAAGACTAAGCACCAAGGAAGCAGTTCATCATGCCACTTTGCGTCTATTTCATCAAAGGCCCTTCCAAACTGGTCGTACAAGAGTTCTTTTTTATCTATGCGTGTAAGGCGGTGAACGGTTGCTCGTTGCGTTTTGATTCCCAAGGCATATGCTTCTACAAACTTTCTAGTACGGGGGTGGCCAGAAAACCAAAATACTGGAGGGGTTATATTCACACAGTACAACTTTTCGTGCTCATTTGCGAATTTACGAAGCAACTCCAAATATCCTTTTATGGTCAAAATATGTTCTTTTTTTTCTAGGAGACCTACCTGGTCGTTCAAAACACACTCGACAATCTCGCTGTCACAATCGTTCTTACTTTTCTCAATTTTATTCCCCAACGATACAAATGCGGGAAAACGGTACATAGTCTCTATAACATCTTTTGTCAGGGTTTTGGTGACTTCTGAGAGTTTTCGTTCTAACTTTGGAATTACATTGTTACTGAGGTTATTTACGTCTTTGGCTACTTTCTGCATTCCTTTTTCGGTCTCGTGTTTCGATCTCTCCAACATCGCCTTATTATGACAACCATATAGTACACCGACAACCAGTGAGATTAAGATGCTGTAGTACCATTTGAAAATATTCAAAGCAAGAACAGCCGTGAGTGTAAATACACCTACAATGATCTCTGCAGCCAATCCTGTGACCAATCCTAAAAGCGATGGGCCCCACTTCTCCCGGAACGAACTTTTCTCTTTCTCGTCTTTTTCCTTGGTTTTCTTTTTGCTCATTGGCTTGCTTGGGTGTTCACTAAGCCGCCTACTTGACGTTTTCGTAAAACCGGAACGAACCATTCTCCACCACCTTGAGTGATACATCTTTTGTAACGTCACCGTTGGAATCAAACGACATGGTGCCTGAAACACCTTCAAAATTCTTGATGCTATACAGGGCGTCCTTTACCGCTTTTACTCGGTACTTCGATTCCTTTAGCGCGGCGTACAACATGTTTGCTGCATCGTACGCATTGGCCGAATAGTAAGTTGGAGCACTATTAAATCTGCTTTCGTACGCTTGGACAAAAGATATTGTCCTATCATTTTGAGACTCTGGATTGTATGTGCCGTAGTACACATATACAATTCCTTCAGCGAGTTCACCCAACCTTTCCAGGTACAATTTGTTTTCAAAAATCGGTGTTGTGTATATCTGTGCGACCAACCCTAGTTCTTTTTTTTGTCTGACGAAGTTTATTACTTCATCGATTGCCACAAGAAAAACAGCATCGACTTCTACCGACTTGATTTTTGAAATTATGGCCCTAAAATCTGTCTCGCCTTGGTCAAAAGCTTCTGAGAGAACAACGCTTCCACCTCCTTGCTCAAAAGAGTTCTTGAATACTCCGAATAGGCCCGCTCCATAGTCCGTATTAATATAGACACAAGCCACCCTCCTGTAGCCCAACTTGTTCACAGCCAGTATAGCCTGAATTGCACCGCCGAGCTTCTCGGAGATTTCGCTTCTAAAAATGTAATCACCTGATTCTGAAATCTTTGGTGCTGAGGCTCCTGGCGAGATAATTACAACCTTTTTTTGCTCCGCTAAGGGCGCCACAGCCAATGTAACCGTGCTTGTCAGCGGCCCTATGATGAGTTTTACCTTTTCGATTGAGACCAACTTTTGTAGAGCAGATAACCCTTCTCCCGGAAGAGCCTTCGTATCTTCTGCTACTAATGTAAGCAAAGGTTCCCCTGGCTTCCTGATGCTATTTGTCTGTTCGATTGCTAGCTGGATCGCATTCCAAGCTGGAACCCCTAGGGAAGCAGCATCACCAGTCAGTGGCAATAGTACCCCGATTTTGACTGCCTTAGCTTTTGGGGTCTTTTTGGAGCAACCAAAAGAAAATACAATTAAACCCGACAAGATAACCATTAGTAGTACGCATGCATTGATTAGATTTGTAAATCGCTTCATTTTATGCTACCTCCCTTCTTTAAGATTACAAAATCACGTCGGAACTGGCTAAAACATCCCTATTATGAGGAACATTCCAACCAAACGCGTGACACTTAATACTTCTCGCAGTATAATTTGCACCATTTCCTGCTTTCCTAATAAACATAAAACTATACCCGCCACAAAGCACCAGTTCAACAAAATTTTGACGCAAAGTAAATAAATTTCGGGGTAAAAGTCACTATTTTCGTATAACCATCCGTATAACTCTTGGCCTTTTTTGTGTCTTTTACGGGCACGCAATGTCATAAGACGGCACACATAAGTATACAGTAAGGAATAATCCGGAACACAGTAGCGAGTCTCGGACATTTTTCCGGATTTCACTCGACTTCAAACCGGTTTTATGGTATAATATACCAAACTAATGGATTAGAATCACAATAAATCGTCAATCATAAATCATGGGGTTCCCAATGGCCACAGAAGCCACAATCAAAACAGCCATCCCGACAACGTCGGGATTCCGCAATTTTGCATTTTACATTTTGATTTTTGCATTTTCCCTATTGCCTTCTCCTTTTTCCCTTTTCACTTATCCCTTTTCCCTTCTGCGAAGCCGGCACCTCTACATCTGTCGAGAGGCCTCTACAAATCGCCCCTTTTATGCAAAACAAACCCAATTTCCGAAAAAGTCAAATGAACGTAAGTATCTTTTCAAAAAAGGTTTATGAAAATAAATCCAATTGGACACTTGGTGAAAACAAACCCAATTCAAACCCAATCAAAGCCAATCCCCCAGCGCGATACGCAATACGCAATACGAGATACGAGATACAAACCCAATCAAACCCAATTTCTCTCTTACCCAAATCCCCCAGCTTCCCTCTCCCGCCCCATCGACTCCTTGGTGTAGTTCTGAAAAACCTGCGTTTTTGATTGAAAAAAATCTCCCCCAATCCGCCCAAATTACCCAGATTCAGCGACTAAATACCAACAACCACCGCCTACGGATCACGGCCAACAACCCACTATTTAACCGCCATCGGCACTTTTCGGCCCGATTTTTTATATCTTTTCTTCCGCCGATTTAATGTCCTTCGCTCGAAATGCTCCATTGGTGTATCATTTGAAGCTACCTGCAGGGCTTCGAAAGCTGTAGAAGCGAATAAATCGGCACCGATTTCCTCCCAAAGTCCTTCTGCACGATTAAATAGTCCACCCGAAACCATTATCCGCATATAAGGCCAGGCGTTTATATCTTTTATGGTATCTATCAATCGCCGCACATCCGGTGCCTGTTTTGGAGTGGTGCCGTAGATTAGCAGGACGTCAGGAGCATATTCGTTTATGAAGGCAAGGATGTCATCGTTGGTCAGCCCGCCGCCGGGAAATCTGATTTCCCAGCCATCGCTTTCGAACAGGTCGGCCATTATTTGAGCGCCGAGTTCCTGCAGTTCGTTTGGGGCGCAACATACGACTATTTTTTTGTGCTTGCTGGGCCTGCGGGGCAATTTATTTTGGAGCTGGTCGACAATTGTGCGATTAATGCGGGTGGCCAAATGCTCCTCTGTGGACGTAATTTTGTCTGAGCGCAACAGTCTTTCGATTTCCGTCATAATGGGCCATGTGATATCCAGGTAAACCGAATTGGCGGGTGTGCCGCTCTGGAGGGTTTCTTCTATAACGCTTCGACATTGCTTTCTATTGCCCTGGAGCAAGGCGTCTAAATATCGTTCAAGAATGCCATCTTTTATCATAATTCAATCTCCTAAAATATTCTCCATTTGGTGTATATTGCCTAATATGCCAAGCAGGCTTATCGGCAACTGCATAGATGTTAAAATAGGCAATTTGCCATAATGAGCAATGTAAGTATCGGAGGATGCCGAGCAAAAACTTTAGTTAAAATAGGAAAGATACGTTAGGGCGTACCAGATTTCCTATATTAGCATATTTAATGTAACTACTTTATTTGCAGATGCTTAGAGGCGTGGGAATTGATTATTGGTTGTTGACTATTGATTATCTTGAGATTTTTTTCGCAAAAAGTGGGTTTTTTAGGTGTTGGAGTTCGAAAATATCTGCGTATAAGAGGTATTTTATCGGCGCCACTCGGCCTTGCGGACCATTAAGGGCGGCATGTGCTGAGGTTTTACCTTTCGACGGCCTGTATTCACACAGCTTCTATTGCTCGGATACCAGCGAATAGTAAACGGCTCGATTTTCAAGGGTAATCTGTTTTTTTTGAATTTGCCAAACATCGCCAATCCTCTTCTGTGCACCCTGTTAGAAGTAGGTCGCGAACGCCGAATCCCGCAGCCCGGTCGGGACTTCTAACGGTGTACACAACACGATAGCGACTCAGCCCGCTAACCCTCCTCCTATCGGCCAATTCAGGCAGCGACTTTTGGGAATTGTCAGAAAACAAGACACGAGACTCAAGAGAGAAGTGTAGTCTTTGGAGTTCAGAGTATATGTGCAATAATAAGTAGCTAATTCAAAGGTTTACGGGTATTTGGCGCTGTGCGAGGTACTCTTTCATTTGCGTTATGGTGTACTTTCCAAAGTGAGCTATTGAGGCCACAAGAACGGCGTCCGCCCCTGCCTCAACAATGGCCTGGTATAAGTGTTCGAGCGTCCCGGCTCCGCCGGATGCGATTACCGGCAGATTCACCGCATCGGCTATTGCTCTGGTCATCGGGATATCGTATCCAGCCTGTGTGCCGTCAGTGTCCATACTTGTTGGCAGGATTGCCCCCGCGCCCAAATCCTCGACCTTTTTTGCCCACTCGACAGCGTCGATTCCTGTTCCGATAGTGCCTCCTGTAACTATAACTTCAAAGCCGGACGGCAATTGTGAATTGCTGGAGGTATCTATTGCAACGGTGATTTTTTCGCTGCCGAATTCATCGACCGCCTCTTTAACAAAATCCGGATTCTGCACAGCAGCGGTATTGATAGATACTTTTGATACGCCCATATCCATCAACTCTTCAATTGCCTGACAACTGCCGATTCCACCACCGACGGTCAACGGCACTGAAATTCTCTCGACCGTTCTTTTTACGGCATCGAGGAGGGTTTTTCTCTTTTCAAGTGTTGCAGTAATATCCAGAAAGACCAGTTCGTCCGCTCCTGCCTGGCTGTAAACAGCGGCATTTTCCGCGGGGTCGCCGACGTCTTTGAGCTGGACAAAGTTGATGCCTTTGACCAATCGGCCGTCTTTTACATCCAGGCACGGAATAATTCTTCTGTAATCCATACGTTCTTTCTCCTTAATTGGTCAGCATTCGGCAAAATCTTATTCTCACATTCGCCACAGGAGTATACCAAAGTGCAACGTTCTGGTCGAGAAAATAAAACCCGGATTTGGCAAGTAAATCCGAATCCTGAACCCTAATTGGGTTTGATTGGGTTTGTTTTGGGTTTGAATTGGCTTTGAATTGGGTTTGATTGGGTTTGTATTGGGTTTGTTTTCACCAAGTGTCCAATTGGATTTATTTTCATAAGCCACTGTATGAAAAGACTTTACATTCACTTGACTTTTTCGGAAATTGGCTTTGTTTTGCATAAAAAGGTCGATTTGTAAAGGATCCTCTACAGTTGTAGAGGGCAAGTTAGTGAAAAGTGAGCTAAAGTGCCTAAAGTGAACTAAAGTTGGATTCTCGATGCTCATGATTGGTAATTCCCCTAAGAGTTTTCCGTTTCGCTTCAAGACTATTGGTTATTGGTTATTGGTAATTGGTTATTGGTAATTCACGAATCTGGGCCTGCTGGCCCCAGGACCGTGCCACGCTGTGGCTTACAGATATGCAATCTGAAATGTTTAGTTATCTTCGCCTACGGGCGGTTTATCGTTTGCCTGCTGGCAAACATACGGTTCACCCTGCACTACGAGAGTACAGGGTTAGTATTATACCAAATTTCAAACAAAAGTCAAGAACAAAGTGCTTTATAAGCACATAAATAGCGGTGCCTTAGGCACGTAAGTATTTGCTCAGAATGACACCGCAAAAATTACGGGGCTATATAAAAGGACGGAAAGATAAAGTAAGAAACCTTGATTTTTTAATGCAGTTTTGATATTATATTGGAAATGAGGTTCAGTGACGTAGCTAAGCGTTTGATACGGAGATTTCAGTTTATAATAATCGGGAGGCAGAGCGGAATTCTTATGGCGCACAAACAGGAAAACTCGGATGAAGGAACAAATAATTAGATTAAGAAAGCGTATGCAGCTAACCCTTTTTTTCATTCTGGTAATGTCTGTGCCGGTGATCGCAGGCAAAGAGATAACGGTCTCGGCAATACAAAAGATGAGCTTTGCCGGGAACGATATAATACAGGTCAAAGCCAATACCCAAGCAGGTTTTAATTTCCCTTTTTATCTGTTTGTACCAAAAGCAATTGAAAAAGAGAAAAAAGTTTACCTTTTGGTTGAACCCAACAATACCGGAAAGAGCTCAGACGATCCTGAGGTGCATCAAGAGAGTGCTTTGCGTTTGGTCAGTAAGAATTATCCCAACAGGATTGCCAGGAGTTTAGGTTCTCCATTGCTGGTACCTGTATTTCCTCGGCCCAGAACTAATTGGCAGGCTTACACACATGCTCTGGATCGCGACAGTCTTGAAATAAAAGAGGGAAAACTCAAGCGCATCGATCTGCAACTGACGGCAATGATCAAATATGCTCAGGAGTTTTTGCGTATAAACGGATTTAAAATCCATGATCAAATTTTTATGCATGGATTTTCAGCATCAGCGAAATTCTGTAATCGATATTCTTTTCTACATCCTGAAATGGTTAAAGCTGTAGCTTCGGGAGGCGTTAATGGGCTGCCAACGCTTCCGGTGAGTGAATGGAATAAATGTGAGCTTCCTTTTCCAATTGGAATAGCTGGGATTGAGAGATTTATTGATAAGGGGTTTAACGAAAAAGCTTTCAGGCAGGTTGCTCATTATATCTATATGGGTTCCTTTGACAGAAATGATACACTTCCGTCACGCGAGGCCTGGAGCGAAGAGGAAGCTGATATTATTAAAAAGGCATTAGCTGAAAAGATGATGCCGGACCGCTGGGAACTAAGCCAAAAAATCTATAAAGATCAAAATATTAATGCACAATGCGTAACATATAACGGGATTAGCCATAAGATCGAGAATGAAATGTTGGGGGACGTCATAAAATTCTTTGAGGCAAATTCGGGGAAAAAATATGTTCCAATAAAGCCACATCAATATCCATTTGTTGAATACAAACAAATTCGTCAGGCACATGTTAACGGCTTGTATTGGTTTGATGACGAAAGGGTACCGACATGGATTAAGAAAAATCCTAAACAGCGGACGTTCTTAATAGGTATCGAGGAGTGGCACGAAGGACAGGATCATAGGCAATTAGAAGAATTTAAAACAAACGCAGGCTTCAGATTTGTCCTCAAGGCCAAAGGTCAAAAAGATATCAAGATAAACGAAAAGAACTATGGTGGAACTTCCAGTCAGGGAGATGGCGAGTTTCAGGTGTTCTCTGTCAAGTTGAAAGACTCACAGTTCGGGCAAATAGTTCCAGGTGTATCATACAAATTAGAGCCATTGAACGATAGCAATGAATACTTTTGGACCGTAAATAAAGGCCTGGCACTGACCAAGGCAGATAGCAGCGTTACGTTAGATGTACTCAATAGCACTATATTGCCAGGCACAATAGGGCTTGACTATGATATCCGGGGGGTAATCAAGTTACTTGAACATGCGACGAGTAAGGTTGAGCTGCCGGGTGAAATGAAGAAGATCGAATTTATTCTCCAGGTCAAACCCGAGGAATTAAGACAGATGCCCAAAATCAAGTTTTCTGCCAAGGGGCTATCAGTGATAGAGGTTCTTTGGATTGCTTGTAATCGTGCTTCTCTTGAGTATAGGATTAAAGGGAATACTGTTTACATTGATAAGAAAAGATAAGTGGGGAAGCCTTTAATGAAAGAACTTTAAGAACTAGGGACAGTACATTTTTTCTGCTCAACCTTTTTCATTGAAAGATTCGGCGTGTGCAAACAAGGGCTTCGACTGAGCTCAGCCGATTGTCTTGCACACCCTACCCGGCTTTGCTCCGTTCAGAATGACAGAAAAATGGTGTGCGGTGCACACCCTACATAGGTGCGAAAAATCGCTACATGACTACATGACTTTAGTTATTTTTTGGTTTTTTTGGGTTTTTTGAGTCCTGCTGCGGCGGCACGGGCGCGGAGTTTCACGGCAGCGGGAGCGGGGGAGTCGAACAGGACTTTCAGCAGTCCAGGATGATTGTTCAAGGCGGCAAGCGCTCGTGACCATTGGTCCGGGTGCTGTTGACGGGTGGTTTCGGCCAGGTCGAGGCAGATGGCCAGGTAGGCGGCCCGAGCCTGCTGCCGGGGCGTTGAGCCGGAGGCCAGGGAGCTTTCGATTTCTGGTTTCATTTTTGATTGGAGGCGGGTAAATTGGTCGGCCGGGTTGGACAGCGGTTCAACATTAGCGGGTTTTTCAAGGCGGATGCGATAGATAGTTTGGCCGTCTCCGATGTACTTCTGCCCGCCCCGTTCGGTGATTAAGCGGTCGGCCAAGGTAATGAGACGATTAGCGAAGCTGCTGATAGTTTCGTCGTTGGGCATTCCTTCGCGGGTTGTATTGCGATAGCGGTCCTGGATGTTCCAGCCCTGTTTCTGCATCCACCTGTGGCCTTTGATAACACCTACAATGGTCGCAGCAGTAGCGGCGTTGTTGTCGGCGTCCCACCCAAAGTTGAAAGCCGTGCGCAGGGTTTCGACGAAGTCCCCTTTGCCATAGAGTAAGGCGGCAATTGTGGAGGCGGTGTTGAGCTCGTATCCGTTTTTGTCGCGCATCGCCCCATTGTGGCGACTGTATTTCTGCCTGACGAGGCGGCGTGTAGTGCGCCAATTAAGGGGGTGCTGCCGGTGCCAGCGGCGGAGGTCGGCAACGATGGGGCGAATTTCACTTTCAGGGTCAACGGCGGCGACGCCCGCATTGAGGATATTTTCCATATCGTCGGTTATGAAGGCGCTTGCTATCATGGTGGTGAATAGTTGTGTCGTTTGTGCGGGTTCGCCCTCGATGCCGACGTGTGTGTAGTGTAAGCCGATGCGAGCGGCGGTCCGGGGCATTCCGGGTGCGAGCAGGCCGAACGATTCACACAAGAACTGGCCTGAGATGTTGAACTCGGCCCAGGGATTCAACGCAATACAACCGGTCAAGGGTGGGTCAATGCCGATGTCCATAAGCTGCCGGGCGTACTTGTTGGAGCACCAGATGTGGTGGTTGATGTGCGATTTCCATAACCTCGATATGCCTTGTGGCGGGATGAAGATGGTGCCGGTGCGCTGCATCGCAACGATGTAAACCCATTCGATGTCGGTGTCGTCGTCTGTTCGAGCTCCATCAGGGAGACCGGGTGTGTAGTTTTCGACGCTGCCGGGTTTGTTGATGTACTTCATTTCGTGGCGCAGGCCGTTGAGGTTGCCGAGCAGTTGGCCGAGCAGGCCTCCGCGGATTTTGTCTGCGAGGGTGTCGGCGGATAATTGAACCGATTGAACGGAAGCGCCGTCGGCTACATCGGCTGCACCAGCTGAGAGCGGAAAAACGGATAGAGCCGATATAACTGTGAACGCGGTTGTAATTGCTATTTTGGCTTTCATTTTCCTGCTCCTGAATTAGCGAGTATCGATTAAAATCTCTATTTGACGTTTGTCAGGGAAGTATACCAAACCAAGTCGACTTATGCGAAAAAAAGTTGACTAAATGCAACAGCTCCGTTAGGTTAGAAACATAATTTGGCTGTAACACGGCTCCTGCTTCTGAGAGAAAAAATTACGGCAGTTGAACCAAGCGCGTATGGACGAACCGGGAATACCGGCTTGAATGTGCCCAGCGCGATACAACAGGAGGACAAATGATGTTACGTATGAGAACGATTATCCAGGCGAAACGTATTCCGGCAATGGGGATTGTCTGTGTCCTTGCAGCGACGTTGGTCTTTGGAAAGGAAAAGAAGCAAAGGGCACCTGAAGTAGAAATGTGTCTTGAGGTTTCGCCGGTGTGGTCGGGACATCCGGTTGGTTTTTTTCTGCTGACAAAGGGGGAGCGTCAGTATGTCGCTTTTTATGACCAGGAACGGCGGATGACGGTGGCCATGCGAACTCTGGATTCGAAGAAGTGGGATTATCGCAGGCTCGGCTCCACCATAGGTTGGGACAGTCACAATTACATCACGATGGCTATCGATGCGGATGGGTATATTCACCTCAGTGGTAACATGCATTGTGACCGGCTTGTTTACTTTAGAACAACCAAACCTTATGACATCCATAGTTTCAAACGAGTGCCCGAAATGGTTGGTCGGCAAGAAAACAGGTGCACCTATCCCAAATTCATTAAGGGTGCAAATGAAGAGCTTATTTTTACCTACCGCGATGGAGGCAGCGGCAACGGCAATCAAATATACAATGTGTATGACTTAAAAACCAAAACGTGGCGAAGATTACTGGATACACCTCTGATGGATGGTCAAGGCAAAATGAACGCATACATTGTCGGTCCCGTGCGTGGGCCGGACGGATATTTTCACATTTGCTGGGTTTGGCGTGATACGCCTAACTGCTATACGAACCATGACCTTTCATATGCACGCAGTAAGGACATGAAGCGTTGGGAGACGATAACAGGTGAACGGATTGCATTGCCAATAACTATCGATACAAAGGGGATTATTGTTGACCCGGTGCCCGTCAAGGGCGGTATGATTAATGGAAATACAAGGATAGGATTTGACTTAAAGGAGCGTCCAGTAATCAGCTATCATAAATTTGATAAAAACGGCAGGACCCAAGTGTACAATGCAAGATGGGAAAACGGCCGATGGAAGATTTATCAAACCAGTAACTGGAACTATCGCTGGTACTTTCAGGGGGGCGGGGCCATCCACTTCGAAATCAGAGTATTTGGTGTAGTGCTGGAAAAGGATGGTTCTCTAACGCAGTCATACCGTCATGATAAATATGGGGCCGGAACGTGGAAGCTTGATGAAGATACGCTAAAGCCCCTCGGTGAAATAGAAGAGACGCCGTTATGGCCTGAAGAGTTGAAAAAATTAGAATCTGATTCTGCGGGTATGCAGGTGCGGTGGTCAAAGGACGCCGGTGAAGATAGAAACTCGAATGTGCAGTACCGGCTTCGCTGGGAAACACTGCCGGTAAATCGCGACCGTCCGAGAGAAATAGTTCCAAAGCCGACTATGCTGAGACTTTATAAATTGAGGTATGGTTCAAGATAACTATCTGATGTCCCGCCAGCTGACTCGTTGCATGTTGATTTCGAGTATTTCAACTCTATTGATAAGCCATCTGCCATCCTGTTGTTTTTGCAGGTTTATTTTTGATTTTGTCTGTATTAACCGTTGGATATCCTGATACACGGAGCTTTGTTTGTCAAAATGTATTGTGACGGTCAGAGTTACGGTTGCCTTTGGCGATGATATTTCTATTATCGGAGGCCTTTTTTTATTTTTTTCGACCAGCGGCTCCGACAGCTTTGCCCTGCAATGATACATCAAATCTCTTTTGGTATTGTGGTATGAGTCGCGGTAGTTATCGGAAATAATCGCTTCGATTGCATCGGGATTTTCTTCTTCGACGGCTTTTACCGCTGTGTTGATTACGGCGTTGATTTTCTCCAAATCGGTTTTAACGAGCAGGTCGAACCCAAAAGCAGCGACAGTCAGGAAGGCCGGCAGAAGCCATTGCCCCCAATACCGTTTTTCCGGGAAAATCCTGCGGAGCATCAGCACCACAGGTAAAACGAGAATTGCTATAATCAACAATGTCCAGGGCTGTTCAAAGATATCGAACATTTACTCAGGGCTTTTTTAAGATTGTCGGTTCCGCAAGGGCTGATGCTCCTGCCAAAGAAATCAAAGAAAAGGACGGGTCATTTTTAGTACCAATCGGGCAAGGATGCTTCCGGCCAGAGTAATATAAAGGTGCCGATCTCTTTTTGGTCCTCCGCTCTTATGGAATCTGCATGCCCGTCGACAAACACCATAACGCCTGAACCTTCGTCTAAGTCTCCGCTCTTCGGGGGATTATGGTAGGTGGCGACGCAATCACCTTCACCAGGCGCAAAGCTGCGTAAATTGTTATCGTTGATGGCATGAGTACTCATGCCGGGGATAGCCCAGGTATTCTCCTCCGCGAAGAAAATCTTCTTCCAGGGATAAGCTACCTGGGATACGTTCGGAACCATACCCTCTCCATCGCCGCCCAGGTAGGCATTCATGCTGTAACTATATTGAGGCTCTATGGGAATGCTCGAACCATCACACCACTGACAGCCTTTGCGTTTGGCCGCTCGTTTGAACGTGGGACACAAGTGGATATCTTCATTCCTAAGATAGGGCCAAAACACACCGTCCTGCATATTCTTATATTGCGCATCGTGCCACCGGCACCCTCGACCGCCATCCTGAAAGAGCCAGGTAAATGTATAAGGAAAGTTGTCATCATAAGTATGTAAGTACATTCTCCCGGCCAGGCCGTACTGACGCATGTTACTCTTACAAATAATTATCTCTGCTTGTTTCTTTACGCGATTTAGTGCCGGCATTAGAATGGCCATCAGGATTGCGATGATTGCAATTACTACCAGCAATTCAACCAGTGTAAAACCGTTTCTTTTCATTGCTATCCTTCCTTTCCGGTAAAAATACCTCAAAGGATTCGTGCAGAAAAACAAGAATATCCTAAATGATACACCTTTCTTATTACGGCCGTTTCGCCACCTATAGGTAGGATGCGCAAAAACGGCCTTGTGTTCCGTTAATTCTGGGTTCTTCCCCTTATTTTAACCTTTATTTATCATTATATTAGGCCGAACCGAATATGTCAAAACCTTTTTTGGCAAGATAATGGTGATACAAGGGCCAACTCGGTCATTTTAGCCGGTCAGATGTCCAGCTCCTGTTTGACCTCTGCAATTTTCTCGATGGCAAAGTCCAAGTCTTCTTTGTTGTGGGCCGCGGATATCTGGGTGCGAATTCGTGCAGCCCCTTTGGGAACAACAGGATAAGAAAACCCTATTACATAAACGCCCCTTTCCAAAAGCTTCTGTGCCATTTTTTGAGCGAGGACGGCATCTCCGAGCATAATCGGCACGATTGGATGTTCGCCGCCAATGACGTCTAATCCGAGTTCGGCAATTTGTTCTCTAAAATAGCGGGTGTTGTCTCGGAGCTTATCCCGCAGGTCAGTGGAAGCGGAGAGGATGTCGAGCACTTTCAGGGATGTAGCGACGATAGCCGGTGCCAGGGTGTTTGAGAAAAGATAAGGGCGCGACCTCTGCCGCAGCATTTCAATAATTTCTTTTCTTCCGCTGGTGTATCCGCCGCTGGCGCCGCCGAGTGCTTTGCCCAGTGTGCCGGTTATAATATCGAGGCGTCCCATTACATCGCAGTGTTCATGAGTGCCTCTTCCGCGTTTACCGAGCACACCGACTGCGTGCGAATCGTCCACCATCACGAGGGCGTCATATTTTTCCGCAAGTTCACAGATTTGGGCGAGCCTGGCGATAGTTCCATCCATTGAAAACACACCATCGGTCGCAATCAGTCGAAACCGTGCCGATTGGGCCTGCTTCAATTTGTCCTCCAGGTCCTGCATATTGGAGTTTTCAAACCGCAGGCGCTGGGCCTTGCAAAGGCGTATGCCGTCGATAATGCTGGCGTGGTTGAGGTTGTCGCTTATGACGGCGTCGTCTGCGGTGAGTAAGGTTTCGAACAAACCTGTGTTGGCATCAAAGCAGGAGCAGTACAAGATGGTATCCTCGGTGCCCAGAAATTCGGAGATTTTCTTTTCCAACTGTTTGTGTATTTCCTGCGTGCCGCAAATGAAGCGAACGGAGGACAGGCCGTATCCCCATTTGGCGTAACTATCCTGTGCGGCTTTTACGATTTCAGGATGGTCCGCGAGCCCAAGGTAGTTGTTGGCACAAAAATTGAGGACTTTTTGTCCACCTCGAACCGTAATGGTAGCTTGCTGCGGACTGGTTATGATTCTTTCGGCCTTATAGAGGCCGCTATCCTTTATTTGTTTAAGCTCTTCAGTTATATGAGATTTCATCGCTCCAAACATCTCTCGTCCCTTACTATTGTTACATAGGTCAATTTTTTATTTTTCAGTCCAATCCAAGATGACTTTTCCTGACCTGCCCGATTGCATCACTTCAAAGCCCTTTGTGAACTCTGTATAGTGGAAGCGATGAGTAATGATGGGGGTGATATCGAGTCCCTTTTGAATAAGCATAGTCACCTTATACCAGGTTTCGTACATTTCCCTGCCGTAGATACCCTTAATGGTAAGGCCGTTGAAGACGACATAGTCCCAGTCGATAGGGGTTTCCGGCATTATTCCCAGCAGGGCGATTTTACCGCCATGGCACATATTTTTAAGCATGCTTTTGAATGCGTCAGGGCTTCCGGACATTTCAAGACCGACATCGAATCCCTCTTTCATATCGAGCTTGTTGACGGCGTCCTGGATTTCTTCGGTTCTGGCGTCCAGTATCAACGTAGGTCCCATTTTTTTGGCCAGTTCGAGGCGATATGGATTTATGTCGGTGATGACGACGTAGCGAGCGCCGGCTTGTTTGACGATAGCGACCGCCATAATTCCGATAGGTCCGGCGCCGGTTATCAGCACATCTTCTCCTACCAGATCAAAAGATAAGGCAGTGTGCGCCGCATTACCCAAAGGGTCAAAGCAGGTAAGTACATCCGTGGGTATGCTGGTATCGCAATACCATACGTTGGTGACGGGGATGGCTAAATATTCGGCGAATGCGCCGTCGCGATTGACGCCGATGCCCTTCGGGTCCTTACAGAGGTGCCTTCTACCGGCGAGGCAATTCCTGCAGCGTCCGCAGACGAGATGCCCTTCGCCGCTGACAAGGTCGCCGGGTTTGAAGTCGTGGACATTGCTGCCCATTTTCTCGATAGTGCCGACGAATTCATGGCCTATGACCATAGGCGGTTTTATCGTTTTCTGCGCCCAGGCGTCCCAGTTGAAGATATGAAGGTCGGTGCCACAAATCGATGTCTTGTGAATTTTTATAAGCACATCATTGATACCGATTTGAGGTGTGGGCACATTTTCCAGCCAAAGGCCGGGTTCGGGACTCTTTTTAACCAGTGCTTTCATTGCCTAAACTCTCCTGCCATTTTATCTGCTCGAGCCGGCGTGTTTTCTCGTGATTAGTCATATCAGGGGCCAGCACCGTTATAGTTATAAAGCCCTGCACCAGCGATGTTGTGTCGGTAGGAGTCTCATCAGTGTGGTTGGGCTCGCCGGCCAATTGAAATACGGTTTGACCCTGTTCGTTTTTCTGGCGGATATAATACTCGTCAAAGCCCTTGCTTGATTGCGGCACGACCCTTACGCCTTTCGGCCCGCCTTTCGATAATTGTGGTATATTGATATTTATTACGTCGCCGCTTTTTACCGGCATAAGCTTTTTCAGAATTTTGGTGCAGTAGCCGGCGGCTTTCTCGAAATCTCCCGATACGCCAGGGGCCTCAACAGCAAGACTCATAGCAACGGCTGGAATTTCTAAAAGCGCACCCTCCATCGCAGCGGCGACGGTGCCGGAGTAGTAAACGTTTATTCCTACGTTTGCTCCATTATTTATGCCGGCAACGAGTAAATCTATCGGCCCGTCGTGCAGCTGCATAACGGCGAGCTTGACGCAATCGGCGGGGGAGCCCTGCACGCTAAAGCCCGTGAATCGGCCAGGGCCCCCAAACGCCTTTTTTTGCGTTTGGGAAATCCCGTTAATATCGACCTTATTGCACACTAATGGCCGAGAGTACGTAATGCTGTGGCTGGCGCCTGAGCGGCTGACATCCGGCGCGACAACCGTTACATCACCCATTTTGACCAGCTCTTTGTAAATGGCCGCCAGGCCTGGTGCGAAAATGCCGTCATCATTTGTCAACAATATTTGCATATCCATTTCTCCGTAGAGCAATTGTAATTGCCTGCAGAGCTTGTGTCAACCCCGCCCTTCCAAAGGGCGGGGTCAATTGACAGCTTCGCGGCATAGTGTATAATGCTTGACTATGGAAAAGATTGTAGATTGTAGGGTGGGCTTTCCTGAAGTGAGCCTGTCGAACTTAGCCCACCAAAATCCTATGCGAGGTACGGAATTCCTTGACGGGAATTGCGGTTTTGGGTATTGTGTGGGGTGAAAAAAGAGGCGCGTGGGGGAGGGCTACCCTACGTTGCTATTATGAGAGATAAAAAGAAAATCTATTTGAAGAATTAGAGGTGATATATGACAAACGAAAACCATAATAACGCGAGTGAGCAAACTGATAGCTCGGTACAGGATGTTGACAGTGGGGGGAAGAAAGCTATACCGATTCAGGAGTTTCGGGGAGAACCGACCGGGGATAGCACAGGTCTCAATGAAACCAAGTCAATCGCGCAAGCGCATGTAGATGATTGGGTGGCGCTGAAGAAAAAGGCAGAAGAACATTTGACAACGATTTCTGGATGCGTGCATGAAGTTGAAAGCAAGAGAAATTCTGCAAAGGTGCGAATGGGCAGCCTGCGGAATGATGTGCAGGGACATCACGATAAGGCCTTTAGTGTAATTGAAAGGATGAAGCAAGCAGCACAAGAGTTCGAAAACGAGTTGGTCAAGTTGAAGGAATCGACGCAGGAAAAATCAAGAATGGGAGATCAGTACGCTGAAGAGACGGAAGCTAACAGAAAATCTATGAATGAGTTGGTAGCTGATGTTACCGAACACCATGATGAAACGATTGCTTCGATTGATGAAACCAAGAAGGTGGCAGAGTCGTGTGCGAATGATTTAGTAGCCTTGAGGAAGTCTGGAGAAGAAAACTCCGAGGGGGCAGCCACAGCTCGAAGTTCGGCAGAGGAAAACGCAAAGGTTGCGGCTGAACAAGCACACACAGTAGAGAGCAACAGGGATTCTGCTAAAAGATTTGTCGACGACATTGAAAAGAGTAAGAATGATGCAATTATTTCGCTGGAGACAATAAAAAAGCATGAAGCGAATGCGAAGCTCATAGCTGATATAGCTGAAGAAAAGGATGAAAAGGTAAATGAGTACCAAGAGCAATTGAAGGAGCTAACTACGTCGTGCATGGATCTAAAAGCCCATATTGAGAGTTTGTTACCGGGTGCTACAAGCGCCAGCTTGGCTTCAGCATTTGGAGCGCGCAAAAAATCCTTCAAATGGCTAAAAATGTTTTGGACCGCATTATTCGTCTGTTCTATTGGAGGGTTTATGATTGTTGGGTGGTATGTATTTCGCCAGCAAAATATCACGAATATTACAGAATTCTTTATGTATGCGCTCAAGAAAACACCCATTCTTG
>JAUVYQ010000043.1 GCA_030603035.1 Phycisphaerae bacterium
AAAAGGTTTGAATTACAACATCAATGTCCCCTTGCCGGCCGGTTCCGGAGACGAGGACTATCTGATGGTCTTCGAAGAGAAACTCAAGCCCGCAGCCCTTGCCTTTTCTCCGGACTTTGTGCTTATCTCTGCTGGATTTGACGCCCACAAGGACGACCTGCTCGGCGGTATGGAGGTTACCGCGCAAGGATTTGCGCAACTGACGCAGATCGTCAAAGGGATGGCGGAGAAGTGCTGCAAAGGCCGGCTTGTTTCTGTTCTTGAAGGAGGGTATCATCCGGAAGGGCTGAGCGCCTCGATAGAAGCACACATTCGCGTTTTGATGAGATAGAAGGGCAGCAAATGCTATTTCATACCTGGCCGTTTGTATTATTTTTCCTGATTGTATATCCGACCTACCTGGCTGTGAAGGGGACAAGGTTTAGACTACCCTGGCTCTTGGCTGCTTCCTATTTTTTCTACGCATGCTTGAATCCCCTATATCTGATTCTGATAGCGTATTCGACTCTGCTTGACTACACGGTAGTTGCAATAATGCAAAAATGTGGGCGGAGAAAAATCTGGCTTTCCATAAGCATAGTAAACAATCTCGCCCTGCTGAGCTTCTTCAAATACGGCGGCTTCGTTACCGAGAACCTGAACGCTCTCTTATCGTCATTGGGTGTCCCTTATTTCATCCCCGCGCCCGGCATATTTCTGCCTGTCGGCTTATCGTTCTACATCTTCCAGTCGATGAGCTACACCATCGATTATTACCGCGGCAATATAGAAAGGGAAAGGAGCTTCATAAGGTACGCCACCTTCGTCTCGCTTTTTCCCCGGCTGCTGATGGGACCGATTGAAAGAGCCAGGAACCTGCTCCCGCAGCTGCACAAGACACCCAGGATTTCCAAACAGGACATCACGGACGGCCTTTCCCTGTTCGTTGTCGGGTTCTTCAAGAAAGTCGCCCTCGCCGACTACCTGGCCCTTTACGTTGACAAGGTGTATGCCGCTCCTGCTCAATTTCAGTCGCCGGCCTTGATGCTGGCGACTTTCCTGTTTTGCTGGCAGATTTATTTCGACTTCAGCGGCTACACGGATATGGCGCGGGGCGTGGCGCGGATGATGGGCTTTCGCTTGATGCTGAACTTCAACAACCCATATTTAGCGACAGGCCTAGGCGATTTCTGGTCAAGGTGGCACATCAGTCTTTCTTCCTGGTTCAAGGACTACGTCTATATTCCCCTCGGGGGAAACCGCAGAGGTACGTTTAACACCTACAAAAATATGTTTCTGACTATGGTAATTTCGGGATTATGGCATGGGGCGGCCTGGACGTTTGTCATCTGGGGCGCGATGCACGCCCTCGGCCGCTCTTTGACGCGGGAGCTGGAAAGGACTTCATTCTATAAAGAAAGGGTGCCGAAATTGGTGAAGCAACTGCTTGTGTTTGTATTCGTAACCTTTACGTGGATTTTCTTCCGGGCGGAAAGTATAAGTGACGCATGGGTGATTATAACGAGGATATTCAGCTCCGGACTGGCAAATCCTTACTGCCCACTGCTGGCTTTGGCTTTGATTCTTACTGTGTGGCTCTATCAGTTTGCTTATGAATCCAGGGTCAAGTGGGTCCTTGAGTTGAGGCCTGTGCGCATAGGAATCGTTGTTCTTATGGTTCTATACCTGGCCATCTTTGCTCCTTCGAGCGAACAGCCGTTTATCTACTTGCAGTTCTGAGCAGTTGGAAAAGAGGCGGTAGTAATGGAGAAAAAAGACATACTTGATGCCGGATGCTCGATGCCCGATGCTCGTAGAAGCAGAAAATCGAGAATCGAGAATCAAGAATCGAGAATCGAGGAAGTCCCTTACGGCTCCAATTGTGTGCGATTATCGCCGCGCGAATGGCTCATCGTTGGAATTGTCTTCTCGGCGTTATTGTATTTTGGACCTACGCTCTGGGAACGCATCGAGAAATTTGAGCCTGCGCCCGACTATCGGTTACCCTACGAGCTAAGCAGCGACTACTGGTTGTACAATCGCTACTGTCGATGGGCCTGCTCGCCCAGCCCCTCCGAGGGGCGGGACTCGCGGTACGACACGCTTGTGATTGGCGACTCGGTCGTTTGGGGCCATTTCGTGTCCAAAGATAACACCCTATCGTATCATCTCAATGAAATTGCGGGCCACAATCAGTTCGCCAACCTCGGCGTGGACGGCATACATCCGGCGGCCTTAGCAGGTCTGCTGAAGTACTATGGTCGGGACATCAAAGGTGCGAACGTTATTTTGCATTTTAATCCTTTATGGATGAGCTCCAGGAAACATGATTTGCAAATTGAAAAGGAGTTCCACTTTAATCATCCTAAACTGGTACCGCAGTTTATTCCTAAGATTCCCTGCTACAAAGATTCGTATTCCAGGCGGCTCTCCGCTGTGGTCGTGCGCTATGTGCCTTTCTTGAGCTGGACTTCCCATTTGAAGATTACCTATTTCGAGAGTATGGACCTGCCCACGTGGACGCTGGAACACCCCTACAACCTTCCAAAATTCGAAATTCGACCCAGCAACGCTGGGTTCCAATCGGTACCCGCCGCTGGCGGGTCGAAATTCGAAATTCCACGCCCACAGGGCGCGGCAGGCATACCCAGACAAGATTTACAATGGGTCGAGCTTGGAACGTCGCTACAATGGAACTTTTTCCAGCGGTCAATCGAGATATTGAAGGCAAGAGGCAACACGGTGTTCGTCCTCGTCGGCCCTTTTAATGAGCACATGCTGAAGGGAAAGAGTATCGACACTTATCGAAAGATGAAAAGTGAAATCAAGATCTGGCTCCGGCAGAACAATGTCCCCTACTATATGCCTGAGGCATTACCCGGCGAGCTCTATAGTGATGCCAGTCACCCGCTAAGTGATGGTTATGCTATGCTTGCGAAACAACTCTTCGAAAATAAATCTTTCAGGTCCAGCATTCTCCGCCCAGAATGAAGAATTCTAAATTCACAATTCTAAATTTACTTATGCGTGCAGGTAAACGTCCCAGCCCATATAATTATCAAGAGCTTCAGCAATTGCATCGGCTTTTTGTGACAGGTTCACGGCAACGTGATGTTCGAAGCCCATTATGCAGATGTATTGGCAAAGAATCTGGAGGTCCGGGATTTTCATTACGCCATAGCCGCCGAAAGTATCAAGTTTATCATTTGTAAATTCACCTTCGCCCACATAAGCGCTAATAACACCGGCGGCATCGTCGGTAGTGGTTCTGCAGAAGGTCGCCTTCGCCGGCGCTATCCTGCCAACGACGGTGCCGTAAGTATTGTCTTTGCCCACCACCCCGGCAATAATCTCCTGGTAATCCATCTTCGAACTCTTGAAGAACGACCTGGGTACATTGCTGCAATGGAACAAGACACATTTGTCTGGGTCGGCGCCGTAGTTATTGTTCCAGTCCAGAAGCGCACTCGGCGCACCGGAAGCCAACTGCAGAATGTACATCCCTAACAAGCCCGTAATGTCAACCTCACAGGCACTGGGCAAAAGCGCCTCGCTCATCATACTCATAAGCGTGCAGGGCACTATTCCAAAGAATTCCTGCAGACTGGTCCAGCACTGAATGGCTGTGCCGTCAAGTTCCATATCTTTGACCCATTTATCTATCACATGACCGAATTTGGCCATCTTCAAAAGTTTGTCGGCTGGAATTGATTCGGTCGGGACGTATTTCCTGATAGCATTCAACTTGCTTTTGACCCCTCTGTCGTTATCGGCAAGCAGTGCAACTCTTCCAAGTATTTCGGATAAGTCTATCGTCTCCACCGAAATATCCGAAAGTTCGAGAATTTTTTCGCTGTAGCGGACGGTATTAAACGCCCCGGTGCGAGCGCCGATAGCGCCAAACCTGGCGTTCTTAAGACCCTTAACAATCCTGCACACCGAAGCGAAATTGTCCAAATCCTTCTTGAATTCAGCCGACGTAACTTTAACCGTGTGTGATTTTGTCAGCGTGTACGGAATACCCGCCTGTCTGAGATTGTTGCAGACGCTGATCTTGCCGCAGAAGGAATCACGTCTGTTTGCTATGCCCATTCTGCCCGGCATGTCCGGCTCAGCTTGAATCAGAATTGGCACGCCAAATCCGGAGCGTTTGATGGCTTCAGAAACTCCTTTTTCATCGCCGAAGTTCGGCAGCGTTACAATTATGCCGTCAATCCTTTCACCATTTTCCGCAAAAAGCGCAGCACACTTTTTGGCATCGGCAAAATGCTCAACCGCGCCGTATTTTGCCTCCTGCATTGACAAGGCCACCGAGCTGAAGCCATTTTTCTTGAGCACCTCAAGTATGTTTTTCCGCCCCTGTTTGGCCAACGCATCCGGGAAAAATCCTCGGTTCCCAACAATTACTCCAAACGTGGTTTTCTTCATTTTTATCTCTCCTAAAAGATTAACCGCGGAGAACGCCGAGACCGCAGAGATTTTTAATTTTAATCTTTTCTCCGCGAGCTCTCCGTAAGGAGTCCCAAGGACTGCGAACTCGGCGGTTAGGCTTCACCCTGGCCGTAATAAGCATTTTTACCGTGTTTCCGCAAATAGTGTTTATCCAGAAGCACCTTGCTAATTTGACCCTGATTCGGATTTATCGTTATAGTTCCCAGAGCGAGCGTTGCTATCTGCTCTAACACAACCATAGATTCAACTGCCATAGCGGGAGTCTTACCCCACGTGAACGGCCCATGGTTGGCCACCAACACCGCCGGCATTTTCATCGGGTCGATACCGGCAAACCGCCTGACAATAACCTTACCTGTGTTTAGCTCATAATCGTTTTGTATCGCATCTTCCGTCATCACCTCAGTAACGGGTATCAAGCCATAGAAATAATCGGCGTGGGTCGTGCCGAAGCAAGGAATTTCCCGGCAGCTCTGCGCCCACATAGTGGCGCTTGGCGAATGGGTGTGGCATATACCGCCAACAGCTTCAAAATTTCTGTAAAGCTCAAGATGGGTCGGCGTATCCGATGAAGGCTTGACAAACGCAGTATTACCGCGCAGTCAGCCCCCATGGCTTACGATAGGAAATATGCAGCATCTTATTGGCCTTGTCGTCATCAATAAAACGTTCAGCCGTTGGGTCCCAGTTAAGCTTTCTGCCACGCTGGATCGCAATATGGCCCAGTTGTCCCAGCGAACACGTGCGATGCCCAACCTCAGCGTCAGCCATCGTATTGCACTTGTTTTTGATCGCGTAGATAAAATCTTCCTTATCCATTCGCTGCGGAAGACGTCTGTCCGATTCTTTAAACTTAATCCGAAAGATAGACTTGTCATGCGCCGTAAGCCCGCCCTTTCCGCCCCAGTGTGCCTTGATCCAGCCCTTATCACCCTCTACCCGCAGATAGGGTACATCGGTTAGATAATCCAGCACAACCCCTTTTGCGTATCGAAACTGCACCCGGAAATTCAGCAGTACGTTCCACAGACCCGACCCGGGCTCGGGATATTTGCCCGTCCCCTCGACTGACACCGGCCCGGTACGTTCCGTGCCGTTTAGCTGCTGCGCAACGTCCAGCAAATGGGTTCCCCAGTTGGTTATCATCCCTTCGCATGTATCACGGCAACGCATCCAACCAGGGCGTCCGTAAGACTTACGCGGATGCACTCGGTCAACCGTATAGGGCTTCATAGGAGCAGGACCAACCCACATATCGTAATCCAGTTCCTCCGGCACCTCCATCGGCTCTGAGTTGCCACCAGGTATATCGCCGGCGGGCACTCCAGCCTCAATGCGTTTAATATTTCCCAGATAGCCATTGACAACGAGTTCCGCCGTTTTGTGCATGTATGCGTGTGAGCGACATTCGCTGTCGGTTCTGAATACAACACCGCTTTTCTTTGCGGCATCAGCCAGCACACGTCCTTCCGCTATCGAAAGGGTAAGTGGTTTTTCACAGCTGACATGTTTGCCCTTTCTAACTGCTGCCAGCGAGATAAGCACATGCCATTGATCCGACGTAGAATTCATGATCGCGTCAATGTCATCACGCCCGATCACATCACGCCAGTCGGTATAGGCCCGGCAACCACTGTTCTTATAAAAATCATCAACTTTTTTCTTGGCGTTGTCCAGCCGCCATTTATCAACGTCGCATACTGCTACAACTTGACAGTCTTTAGAATTCAGGAACGGATTAGTATTGGCATATATTGCCTGACGCCCCATACCGATCATGCCGATCGTAATGCGGTTAGACGGAGCGTTCTCCCCAAAAACACTCGATGGCACAATAGTGGGGAAACCTAAAGTTACCCCTGCGGCTCCAGCTGCTCTTAGCACCTGTCTACGCGTAAATTTTTTGCTGCTTAAGTCACTCATTTTGTCACCTCTACTGTTTTAACTAATTTTTCGTTAATTTTACGCCACGCCTTGATGGAATTTGCAAGATTTTGTTTCGGATCACCTGTAATGCCGTATCCCTGAAGTCCTACGGGGCCTGTGTATCCGATATCTTTGAGATATTTTAAAAGTTTGTAATTGTCGAACGAGCCCCTGTCGAGGGTTTGGATGAGTTTGTCCCACCCCATCTTTTTTGTATCGCCCGATTCGGCGCCATTTGTCGTCACCAGGAACAGGTAGGGCATTGATTCTTTGAGGATAGCTCGGTAATCGACATCGCCGTCGACTTTTAGCCAGTGACAGACATTGAAGGACACTCCGACGTTTCGGCGGTTTACTTTTCGGGCGATTCGGAGTATGTCTTTGAATGATTCGGAGTAGTTGCCTACGTGTGCGTAAAGGGCGACTTTAAGGCCCGATTCGTGGGCGGCGTCGGCAATGTCGCGAATTATTTCAACGGCAACTGCATCGCCTTGCTCCGAACTGCGTTTGTATTTTCGGCTTGTGATATACAGCCACAACATTGTGTCCTTGCCTTTAAGCTGCTTAATGCTGTTTTTCAGATTCGGATCGTATTGCTGATCGGCCTTCTCGGCGTCGATATTTATACCGAGATAAGTAACGAAGAGTTTGAGTCCGGCCTTTTCGAAAATTTCAATCGTCTCCGTTATTCCTTTTGTGCCATGATAGCTCATTCCGTCATAGCCCAGTTCTTTTAGGACCTTTGCGCGGAGTTGAGGCTGGGTATATTTACCTGCGGACATGTAGTTGTCGAAAGCGAATAAGGGAAATAAACCGCCGCTTTTATCGCCGGCGAAGCTTAGAGAGGTAATTGAAATTACGCAAAGCGTCGAAACCAGGATTAAGTTATGTATTGTTTTTTGTTTTCTCATTTTGTGTTTGTCCTTTATCAGATGTAACCGTTCAGGCCCTTGGGGCCTGATTTTCCAGTTCGGCCGGCCAACACAACCAGCCGCAAAACAACAACTTAGAATCAGTATACCCATTCTCGGACTGTTGTCAAGGTTTGTTTTGTTTTTTTGTAACCGTTCACGGGTATTTTGACTGTATTTGGCAACGCACCCAATAAAATACCCAAGTTTTGTTTCAATTTAGCTCAAACTATTAGTAATGTCAAGTGTTTTTTCCTCGTGATGACCCATTTTTGCAAGGGTTTTGGCCATAAGCAATGATTTTTGAATAAGTTGTGTCATTCTGATACATATTATCGCTCAGGCAGATTAGAATTTTTCTTCTCTGTTGACAAAAACTACCCCCATCCTGAGCTTGCGAGAGTTTTTTCATCGACTCTGCGCGTACCGTCACCACAATGATCCTGATGCTGGAAGTATCGTAAATGCCCCACAAAGTGTACATATCTCACGGCGGCCTGATGCCCTGATTCGCTGATTGCCTGATTCGCCGATTGCCTGATTCGCCGATTGCCTGATTGCCTGATTACCTGATTCCCGCCTCACGTTTATAATAATTCCTTTCCATTTCCGACTTTTATTTTTTACCGCTGATTTCGCCCTTTTTTTACCGCCGAGGCCGCAGAGAGCGCTGAGATTATTTTGAATAATTTCTTCTCTGCGTTCTCGGCGTTCTCCGCGGTTAATTCGTTGTTTTTCTTTGCGCTCTCAGCGTTCTCTGCGGTTAATTTTTCCTTTCTCGATGCGCTGACAATTCGTAAAGGCAGATGCTCAACGGCGGCACGTTTAGCTTATTAGAAATACCGTGAAGCAGCTTTTCTTCAATCACGACCTCTGGTGGTTTGCCGGGCTCGTTGTAAGCCATAGGGTCGGAGTGGGCAATCAGCCACAGCCGTCCTACGCCGCTTAGTCGGGCGCCTTTGATGTCCATCGGTAGTTCATATTTGTGCTCGGTGGGGTTGACGATGGCAACAATCAGGGCTTCTTCGCGGTCGCCGGCCCAGGCCGCTACCACATCGAGCGGGTAGGCATCACCGGTGATGGCCACCGGCAGAGTCCCGAAGCGCTGGCGGTAAAGTTTCAACGCCAGACCCGTCGTCTCGAAAGCAGCATCGGTCTTGGTGGTCTTGATGGCACCAATGACGTTGACGGTCTGGGCGTAATTGGCCATAAAGACGATGTCGCTGCTGCGAATCATTTCGTGAAGGCCCGCGGCGATGCCCAGAGCGTCCCTGAGGAAATAACGGGTGCCGAGCTCGCCGAAGATATGTTTTCCATACCAGTAGTTCCATTCGTCGATGGCGATGCGGATGTCCTTGCCTTTTAGCGATTCAAATTTTTTGCGGTAATCGCGATGGGCCGTAACTTTGCCGCGGACTGCATCGGGGGCCTGGCGCACGTGCTCCATCACAAATTTCTTCGCTCCCCTGTAGAAGTGCTCGCTGATAAGGTCTATATATTCGGCGCAGTTCTTCATCATGCCCTCCGACCAGGAGCCGACAGCGCCGACGGCAATGAGTTTAATGGACGGATCAACCTTGCGCATCACCCTGGCGAAGAGGTTGTGCTTACGTACGTATTGATTCAGTGGCATATAGCCCAGTTGCCATTTGCCGTACATTTCGTTGCCGATGCACCACCACTTGACATTGTAAGGTTGCCGATGACCGTTATCGGCGCGCCACTTACCCATCGGTGTATCGGGCGAGCCGTTGGCGTATTCGACCTCCTCTGCCGCCGAGCGGCCGTCGCCGAGGCCGGAGTTGACGGCAATCATCGGTTCAGCACCGACCTCACGACAGAACATAATGAACTCATCGAGGCCGAAGTCGTTATGCTCGATGCCTTTCCAGGCGGGATTTTTGCGCGGCAGACGTTTGTCGCGCCAGCCGATGCCGTCTTTCCAATCGTAACCGCTGACGAAGTTGCCGCCGGGCCAGCGATAAACCGGGGAATTGAGCTCCTTGAGCAGCTTGAGCGTGTCCGCCCGCATACCCTTGATATTGTCGGTAGGCATTAGTGAGGCGGTTCCAACACTAAATGTTCCCTTGCCACGCCCGACGATTTCCAGTCGGCCGTTGTCAGTCGTAGCTCCCGACTTGAAACGCAGTGGAAATTTCCTGAAACCATAGCTCCTGGAAATGCCTTTCTTGATTGTCACGGTGTTGCGTTCATCTTTGCCATCTCCCCAGATAAGGCTGACTTTGATCGGCAGAGCTTCGGCGAGAGTAGCGACGACAATTCGTCCCGTGTATTCTTTTCCTTTAACCAGTCCCAGCTTATCCTGAAATATTCCGTAGGGCTTACCATCACCGGACAATTGTATCTGGGGCGTATGCTCACCGACAAAAGAATTCTCCTTTCGCGTCCTGACAAAATCCTTGTTGCCGACAATTTTCCACGGTGATTCTTTTGCTCCAACAGGGTAGTAGAACTTGCGGTCTTCGAGCATCTCCGCCCAGATGCCGCCGTAAATACATCGGCCAAGATGTTCGATAAACTGGCCGTAGATGTATTTCGAAACCGGCTCGCCGGTCTCGCTCGCATCGATTTTTACGGTCGGCTTCATAGTTTTAGTCGAAAGCAACTCAAGACGCAGGTCATCAAACAATGCCTTGCCTGTGGACAACCCCCAGCCGCCAAAGAGACAGTTGATTTCCACGGCAGAATGGTCCCCCGAGTCGAACACAAACTCGACGCGCGTCCAGTCCTTTGTTCCGGTAACAGCCGGCGTTTGCAGGGGTTGAATGTTGTGCAGATTCAACAATGCCCCTTTGCCGGACCCGGCAGCCAGATTTTCCGTTTTAATCCAGCCGGACAACCTGTATTGCGAGTGCGGCTTGATAGGTACCGAGGTCAGCCAGCCAATATCGGCACCGCTTTCTGACGACAGGCAAACGGCCCGCCTGCCTGTTCGGCCGCCCTCAACATAGGTGATCTCGACCTGATTTGTATCAGCCACCTGCGGGGCAACAATATTAACATCCACATACTTGAATTCGCCTTTTCCGCCGTATGTTTGCGTTTTCCATCCCGCAGGCTTATTATTGACCGCTTTTTCGAATGAGGGATTTTCTATCAGATTGTCCGATTGAGCAGGCCTGTCACCGGATGAGGCGGTAACAGCTGCGCAGGACGTAATAGCTGGTATCACAAAAATCAAAAAGCCGATACAAACAAAACGAACTCTTCTTATCTTAATTCTGCTTTCCATTTCCATTCTCCTTAAAGGGACAATAATACCAAACACGCATCAAATCAATTTTGATTTACAGGGCAAAACGAACAAATCACGTATCACACTTTCCTCCGAAAAGCCGGGGTTATTTATTTGATTGTTAGAGGTATATTCTAAGCCAAATCAAGAGAAATGCAACTCAATAATATCTTTGTCGTTGAGGACGTGATTGCGCTGGGCGTTTTGCCCGTCATAAACACCGGTCCCCCATATCCTTGCGAACTTCAGTTTGCCTGCCAATTCGAGGTGGACATCGCCTGGAAAAACGGTAAGCTTACAAACGCAGTTATACGCTCTAAATTGGGCCGTAAGTGCCGGGCAAGCGAAAAAAGATAGGAGAACAGTTTTATGCTTGCGGCAAGTTTAGCTATGGATCCAATCGATTTAACCATAATAGTTGTATATTTGGTCGGTATTGTCACCATCGGCTGTTTGGTTGGCTTTCGCCAACGCCGAACAGTGGAAGGGCAGGGCTATTTTCTTGCCGGCAGAACGCTCACCTGGCCTGTCATCGGGCTGGCGCTTTTCTCGACGAACATCTCGACCGTCCATCTGGTCAGTCTGGCAGAAGAAGGTTACAGAAACGGCCTTGCGTATGGCAACTTTGAGTGGATGGCGGCATTTACCCTGATCATGCTGGCACTGTTTTTTGCTCCATTCTACCTCCGTGCTAAGGTTGCAACGCTGCCTGATTTTCTTGAGAAGCGTTACAGCCGACCTTGTCGTGACTGGCTGGCGTTACTTTCAATAATTTCGGCTATCTTCATCCACATCGGCTTTTCGCTTTATGCCGGTGCTGTAGTGCTGGAAGGCATGTTCGGCATCAACATTATGACAAGCATTATTTCCGTTGCGGTCCTGACAGGTCTCTATACTATTATTGGAGGTCTGTTAGCTGTTGTTTTGACCGAGTCGATTCAAACCGTTGTTCTTATATTAGGAGCAGTATGTATAACAGCGATTGGGCTTAGTCATGTGGGTGGATGGTCCGGATTGGCTGATTGTGTTGAACCGGTCAAACTGACGATACTTCGGTCATCTGACGATGCGTCGGGCCTTCCCTGGTATGCAGTTTTCTTAGGCTATCCTGTCATCGGTATCTGGTACTGGTGCGCCGACCAGACGATTGTCCAGCGCGTACTCGGCGCTAAAGATGCCAATCACGCTCGCGTAGGGCCTTTGTTTGCCGGCTTTATCAAAATCCTGCCGGTGTTTATCTTCGTACTCCCGGGGCTGATTTGCCTCGGACTAATCAACCAGGGTAAACTGCCCGATACCCTGGAGCACCCGCGACATACATCGCGCATTGCACAAACACGGTTTCATCTCAACATACCATACCTGCGGCGGCATGATGAATATCCTGGACCTCATTATAGAAAACGAAACTGACGCTTCGGAAACGCTCGCACCTGCAAGTGTAGGCGGAAACATCACAGAGCCGGAAAAGGTACGGCAGGTTTATTCACAAAAAGTAGCAATGATAGGCGGGATGGACCAGTTCAATGTACTAACTTCTGGGACCAAAGAGCAGATAGAAGCTGAAGTCCAGCGGCTATTTGAAGGGTTCGGAAAAGACGGCGGATACATCCTCTCCGCATCTGACCACTTCTTTGAGACCCCCGTTGAGAACCTCATAACCTTTGCCGAGGCGGCAAAGCAGTGTCTCTATTAGAACTGTGATACATAAAGGCAAGAGGCTCAGGAAATCAGATGTTCAGGTAACCTGATAACCTGATAACCTGGCGAGATACCGTTTTTATCCCTGATTTCCCAGATGAACCCCGTAAGGCCAACGGTCTCTTACGGGATGAAGCCGTGCAAAGGAAATAAAATTTGTTAGAATAGGTGTAGGGTGGGGCTTGCCCCACCATTGTTTAATCTGTTCCCTCTGTGGCAATTCTATTGATTAAATTATTGACCAAAAACACTCTCGTTGGATAATCTTAACTTTACGGATGCCGTCCTGAATTAGCCGAAGCCCTGATCAGGGCCGAACCGGATATTCGCCGTCGGTTTGATTATTGCGTTTTTAGTATTTGCCTATTTCTGCATCTTTCAGATGCCATTTGTTTTGTTCGCAAATTAAGGCCGGCATCAGATAAGTTCACTGAAGAGGGTCAGCGGCGAGGTTCTGGTGATTTTTACTTTTGCAAACTCCCCGGCCAAAGACACCGGCCCGTTAAAGACCACTATGTAATCTGTTGCGGTCCTGCCGACCAATTGCGGACTGTTTCCACTGTCCGCCTTATTTAGATGCGGTTTTTTACTTGGCCCTTCAACTAAAACCTTTACCTCCTTATTTAAGAATTCCCTATTCAGTTCAGCACTTATTTTGTTTTGCACGTCAAGCAGCTCTATATTTCGCCTCTTCTTTACTTCCGCAGGGACATTATCTTCTTTTTCTTTTTCAGCGGCTGTACCCGGCCGAGATGAGTATTTGAAAATGAAACAATTCTTATATTTCGCCTTTTTGACCAACGCGACAGTTTGCTGAAAATCCTCCTCCGTTTCCCCCGGAAACCCCACCATAAAATCGCCCGCAATCGCAATACCCGGCACAACGGCTCTCGCTTTATTCAGCAGCTCCAGATATTCTCCCGCTGTATAACGCCGATTCATCGCACGGAGGATTCTGTCCGAACCGCTTTGCGCTGGTAGGTGCAGATAATTACACGCCTTCGGCAAATCAGCCATAGCCTGCAGAATATCATCGAAGAACTCTTCGGCTGGATAACTGGTAACAAATCTTAGCCACTCGATTCCATCGATTTCACTTGCCATCTCAAGCAAATCAGCCAAACAATAGGTCTTCTCGCCCGCGGTGTATTTATATGAATTTACCCTCTGGCCTAATAGCGTAACCAGTTTCACTCCCTGGCCGGCCAATCTCTTTATCTGCTCGATTATCGCTGCCGGTGCACGCGAAGTTTCCGGCCCCCGCACGAAGGGGACAATACAATACGTGCAGAAATTATTACAGCCCCGCATCGCCCGAACAAATGCCTGACCCGGTACGCCTGTCGGAAGCGTATCTTGCGATACTTGCCTGTCCTCGACACCATAAGCAGATTCGAATCTCTCAAGCGCCTGCGTTTGACTTTCAGAACTTCTTTGCCGAATCTTTTCCGTTACCGCTATGGTTTCCTTCTTTTCTCGCAGTGTTTCTGTTACCAGTTTGGTTATTTGTGGTATTTGTGCCGGCCCGCAAACTATATCGACCGCTTCCTGTTCAAACAGTTTGTTACCGAGCCGTTGTGCCATACATCCGATTACCCCGACCACCAAACCGGGCCGGCTCTTTTTGATATGTTTTAGATGCCCAAGATGCGAGAGAACTCGCTGTTCCGCATGTTGCCGAACCGAGCACGTATTTATCAAAACAACATCAGCGTCTTTAATGCCCTCAATAAGCTCGTAACCGGCCTCTTTAAGCGAAGCTGTTACCAGCGCAGTATCGAGCTTATTCATCTGACACCCGAAGCTTTTAATGTGCACGGTTAGAGTGCTCATAAGTAAATGAATATACAGAATTTGCAATGCAAAATCAAATGCGGTTATGCTTTAGGCAGGGAGCGGTTCAGTTTCCGCTGGAGGTCTTTCAGCCGGTTTACCTCGTCATTGCCAAGCAGCATAATCGGAAAGGCGGTCTTGTTATGAAACAATGGCTCATCCATATCCACCCATTGCCGGCAATATTCGCCATCAGGCGTCCCGGGTATCGGCGAAAAATCCGCTAACATCCCCCGAATGCCCAGACTATTGGCAAAGCGCATCGAAGCTTCGAACTCCTGAATATCGGCTTGAGGATGGCCGAGAATTTGATACGCCGTGATGCTGGTGGGCCTGGCACCCGCAGCGGTGAGCTGCTCGACCGCCCGTGCAAGCTCATCGGAAAAAACCTTCGAGCCGGTACACCGCTGCCATTGCAAAGAAACATTCTCAAACCCAAGATAGAAAGTCTTAAAGCCCGCCTGCACCATCAGCTCGGCCAGCTCTCTCGCAATAAAACGAGCATTAAGACCATTAGGCGTATGCAGGTTCACTTTTATGGCCCGTTTTAATACCTCGTTTAGAAAAGGTGCCAGGACCTCTTCTGCCTCGAACAGCAAAGCGTCATCGTAGAAGGCAATATTCTCAACCCCACGTTTCGTTAATAACTCTAACTCGGCTAAACAGCGCTCCGGTGGTCGCGGCTTGAATTTACCATAAACCTTGGGGACAGAGCAGTAAGTGCAATTGAAAGGACAACCATCGGTAAGCTTCAAGACTCCAACATTTAGTTTCTCTACCGCTTCCCACAAAGCCGGCTGCTTCAAGTCCGGCTTGATTCCCAAATACTCCCAGAGCGGCTCAAGATTTGTCCCCTGCACTAAAAAATCTGCTTCTAATCGTCGTGCGTGATTGCCGCAAAGTGTCATGTAGTTACCGCCCAACACAATTTTCGCTTTCGGCCAAACTTTGCGAATATCTTCTATTACCTCTTGGATGCCCTGGTACCAATATGTCATCATCGTTTGGACAAGAACGAAATCGAACGATCCCTCTCGTCTCAGAAAATCTATGAACATCCCGCGAGGCAAACCAAATCGTTGGAAGTATCGCGGAATCGCCTCCAGGCACGCTGGACTTGGGACCTGTTCGCAGTAAAATCTACCCCGACCCCACCGGTCGGATTCAAACTCCTTCTGCTTGCCCCCATGCTTCTTGCAAAGCAAAACGGGGGGCTTCGCTACAAAAGGGGCCAATCGGTCGAGATAATCGAAGAGAGTGAAATCAGCTCTGCCGCGCAGATACCCTGCGACGCTCAGCAGGCCATAAGGTTTAAGCCAGAAATCATACGCAGCAAAATCATATATCGGCGGATTTACAAGCAGGATTCTCGACTTCATAATCTATGTCTTTTACACCGTGTTATCTGGTAGTGGCACACCGGCATTCTTGTAACCCTTCGATTCATAGACCCTCAAAAGGAAAAATAAAACAGCAGCAATCAGTCCATAAACCATTCCGAACAACAACCAGATCCACGGTGTGTTTTTACTCTGTCTTGCCTGTATAAACAGCCATATCCCGATAACCAAGTTGACAATTATCGACAATAGTGAACGAGCAGAAGTTATCAATGCAAGGTGGGCGTACTGTATCCCCACATACTCGGGTCCATATAATCTTGCAATGAGACTGCTCCCAAACCAACTCAAAAAGTGTGTCAATATCAGCAAGATAATTAACAACAGTGCTAACCATTCCAATTTCTTCATAATTTCACACCTCATAAATTGACGTTCTTTCATAGGAATACGAAACTGTTGACCAGATGATTCTACTCAATCATATATTGTTTACCAAAAACAACTTTACTTTGAACAACCAACTTTCCGAATCAATCAGTGTCTTTGAATTTAGTGCGCAGTCGCTTCAACTCTGCCTTTAGGTCTTTGACTATCTCGGCGTATGCAGGGTCGTCATAGACGTTTTTCATTTCACGCGGATCTTTCTGCAAGTCATACAGCTCCCACTCGTCAATGTCGTGGTAAAAGTGTATCAGTTTATACCGCTGCGTTCGCACGCCGTAGTGACGTTTTACGCTGTGCACAGCCGGATACTCGTAGTAGTGGTAATACATCGATGTCCGCCAATCCCTGGGCGTCCTCCTACGGAGCACCCGGCGGATGGTTCGGCCCTGCATATCATCCGGCTTGCCGACACCGGCAAAGTCCAGAAACGTCGGCGCAAAATCCAGGTTCAGAACGATATTGTTGTTGACCGAGCCGGCTTTTATCTGCCCCGGATACCGAACCAGAAGCGGTATCCGCAGTGATTCCTCGTACATAAATCGCTTGTCGAACCAGCCGTGGTCGCCCAGAAAGAAACCCTGGTCGGAAGTGTAGAACACGACCGTATTCTTGCTCAGCCCCGACTCGTCAAGATAGTCCAGGAGCCGGCCAACATTATCATCAACCGAGGCGATGCACCGCAGATAGTCCTTGATATATCTCTGATATTTCCAGCGGACAAGCTCCTTACCCTGGAGATTTGCCTTGCGGAAAGCTCCGTTTTTAGGTTCGTATGCCGCATCCCACAGCTTTTTCTGCTCAGGATTCAGGTCGCCCGGCGGCACGAGTTTCAGGTCTCTGTTGTTCATTGTCTTCTCGATACTCATATCTTGTTCCTTGGCGGCTCTTCCACGGTTGGAGTAATCGTCGAACAGGTTGTCCGGCTCCGGAATAGTAACGTCGTCATACATTGTCAGATGTTTTGGCCCCGGCTCCCACCTGCGGTGCGGCGCCTTGTGGTGATACATCAGGCAAAATGGCTTGGCGCCCTTACGTCCTTTGAGCCATTTGAGGCAGTGGTCGGTAATAATATCCGTTGTGTACCCGGTATATTTTTTTCGCTGCCCCATCTCTTTCATAGCCGGGTTATAGTACGTTCCCTGACCAGGCAGGACATTCCAGTAGTCAAAGCCGGTCGGGTCGCTCTTGAGGTGCCACTTGCCTATCATAGCCGTCTCATAACCGGCCTCCTGCAGCAGCTTCGGGAACGTCTGCTGGCTGCCGTCAAATCTTTTCCGGTTGTCGATGACCCCGTTGATATGACTGTATTTACCCGTCAGAATCACCGCCCGGCAGGG
>JAUVYQ010000323.1 GCA_030603035.1 Phycisphaerae bacterium
TTGCTGGCAAAGTAGTCATGATAAATGAAAACTAAGAAGCCTAACAAAGCGGTGGAGCGAAGCCGATTGCTTGTCACGGATCATGCTTTCGCATGCTCCGCGCCAAGCAACCGTCTCGCTCACCTTGAGCGTTAGGCAGAAGAAATCCGAACCGACCGATTCAGCCAAATCATGGAGCCGCCTTCGACACGTAGACGTTTAGTTCATCTTCTCCTGATGAACGTCCTGGGTGTTCTCATGTTTGCCGGACCTGTCGTTTTGCTCGTTTACGGAGTCGGCAGTGCCCGGTGGGGCCTCGTTGCCCTCTCTATTCTGGCATTTTTCGTTCTTCGAAAGTTGTCTCACATCATAGAGACACAGATTGGAATTAGCTCACCATCCAATCCCCAGCAAGAACGGGGCGGCCCGGGAATCACATTGGTGGCGCCTTGGCTAAAACCAGAAAACCGGGAAAAACAAAAGAATGAGAAATGAGCCTAACAAGGCGATGGAGACAACTCCGGTAGCTGTCACGCGTCCTGCTAGCGCAGGAAGCGCGCCATCTACCTCCGTGTCTCATCTTTGATGTTAGGCAGAATGAACAGGTCCTCATCTTCAGATCGTTATCGTCAGATCATTAACACAAATCATGATTCAGCATATATCAATCGCACTACTTGCCCTTGTATTTAGTGGGTGCGCAGCCGCCCCCAAAACCCCGACACGGACGGTTTACGATATTAGAAGGGAAAACGAGTATAACTCCTACCTTCAGAGTCTAAAACTAAAGGAAAGAATAATGGCTAATGAGCCGATTTTTGGCTACACGCTACACTCGTTCGTTAACCTATCAGATCTTTTGAAGAACGAACGTGTAGAGGTGAAAACACGACCGCACACACTTATCGTCCAGATACCAACAAACGAACCGAATTTTCAAAATCTATTTCTGACGCTCAGGCCCGACAATTGCCTACTTGAGATTCTTCGTGTTAATCGTTTTTCAAACTACGATGATGCCCTCCAGAATTTCAGAATCCTATCAACAGCATTTAAGCAAAAATACCAGTTTGTAAGACATTTGGGAGGATCGCAAATCCCGGACGTAAGCTTTTCCGTGGATATCTCAGGTGTTCAAACGTATAGTGAGCTCTTGAGTATCTTGGATCCTAAACCCAATTCCTTGGGCGATAAGATTCGACCGGAGCGAACCAACTATATAGTCCACCCCACGCTGGCCGAAGCCTATTTAATGCTCGCCAAACAGAAACCCGAACGAGGCGGCGGATGGAACGTGATTCTGGGCTATAAAGGATGGGAATCGAGAAAGTGGGAAGAAAAGATCTCGCAAGAGAGAGACGAGAGGATAAAGAACCAAGCGCGAGCGATTGATGGCATCTAGTTATGCCTAATCGATACCTATGCCTGCTCCTCCAAATTCACCAAGCATCAAAGAAAGAAAAACAAGCCTAACAAGGCGATGGAGACAACTCCGGTAGCTGTCACGCTTCCTGCTAGCGCAGGAAGCGCGCCATCTACCTCCGTGTCTCATCTTCGACGTTAGGCAGAAGAAGACCATGAAGTCCATTTTTCGCACGCTCCTGCTAATTATATCG
>JAUVYQ010000002.1 GCA_030603035.1 Phycisphaerae bacterium
ATTACGTCAGGCGGAGTGGCCATAGCTGCTACTACAAAGATAGCCAGTATAACAAACTTCCGCGATTTGTTCAGCGCCTGGACTGAAACCAGGCCTGTCCTGTTCAAAAAGAAAATGGCCGTCGGCGTTTGAAAGGCCAACCCGAAAACTAACATAAGGTGACTGACAAAAGCAATGTAGTGCTGAAAGGTAAATTGTGACTTTACGTCAAGTATTCTCTGATTGAACGATACCAGAAATTTCAGAGTGAGAGGTGCAACGACGACAAGAAAAAAAAGTGCTCCGGCGACGAATAAAACTGCTGAAAAAGGTGCCGCAATGTGAACGTACCGTTTTTCGTGCGGATAGAGTCCGGCGGCAACAAACATCCACAACTGATAGAAAACCCAGGGAGATGAGAGTAACAGGCCCGCAATTAAGCCAATCTTTATATAGCTGATAATCCCGGCCGCTACCCTAATTATCTGGAGCGGCATTAGTTTATAAATGTTTAGCTTGTCCTCCTCTTTCTTGACTTTATCTTTCTCTTTCTTGACCCAGTATCTGTCTTCATTATCGGCATCGGCTATCAGCCATCTCTCGCCTTTCCATATGACCAACTCTTTCGAGATGGTGACATCCGGAGAAAGTGAGACATCATTATCTTTGAATTTCTGCTGCAAACCTTCCGGGATGACACCATTGTCTAAATCACTTTGGAACTCCAGCTCAACGCTAAACAGAAGCTTGGCGGTTGCATCATTATATGGTCCTTCCATAAACCTTATTATGGCACGGCCGAAAACTAAGCCGATGATGGCACCAACCGCCAGGCCGAGAAGCGCGCGAATCAGCCGAAACCGCAACTCCTCAAGGTGGTCGCCCAGACTCATAGTGGAATCAAAGAGGTCTTCTTTCTGCTTTGTATCGCCCATTTTCAAAAATGATTACTGATTATTGATTAATGATTATTGTCATCAATAATCAATCAGAGCCCATGCTATCTTCTTCGTTCAGTCCCGCAGCGTCCTTGGCCTCTTTTACCACATCATCCTTGACCTCCCGGACATCATCCACCAAATCGTCCTTGGCTTCCTTGGCCTCATGAAGCCCCTTCTTGAATTCGGTCAGGCTCTTGCCTACGTTGCGGGCGATTTCAGGCAGACGTCTGCCGAATATCAGCAGAGCGACAACCCCAATAATAGCAATCTCCATGGGCCCCGGCGTCCAAAACCCCAGATATTGTGCATATTCAGTCATTTCAGTCTCCTTTTTACTTTAGCAACCTATTATAACACGCCCAGTGCTGCTTTGTCAACCCCGTTAGAAATATTCGCTTTTGTAGGGTCTTCTTCGCCTGTAGCGTTTGGGGTTGACAGCAACACCGGCAAAAATTATAATCCAGCCCGGTTATAAAGTCAAGTAATTTGTCATTACTGGAGTTGGCTATGGGTTCGGTACCGGGCCGGGCAAAACGTCTCGAATCTGTTATAAGCATCTGCTTATTGGTGGTTCTTCTTCTTATCGCTGTCGGGGTATTCATAAAGCAGATGCCCAGGCAAAAGAAAGACCTGAGTTTCCTTCTGCCTTACGGATTCAAAACACTTTCAGAAATTGAAGTCTACACCACCGAAAATCTTTACGAAAAGATTAACGGAAAGGCCCCTCTTTATATCGACGCTAGTTTTACAAAATTGTCCACTCAGAGGTTTGTAAGCCAGGCGGATGAAAACCTGGTGATGGAGCTCTATATCTTTGATATGGCCAGGACCAGAAACGCATTCTCGGTCTACAGCGTGCAAAAAAGGGCCGAAGTTGAGATTCTGCCGGATATGCAATTTGCATACAAAACCTCTAATGCGTTTTATCTTACGCACGGTGAATATTATATCGAGCTGGTCGGCTTCGCTGAATCGGATGAGCTGCTTGCGGCAATGGCGGAAGTTACAAGGAAAATTCGCACGAACCTGGCCGTTCACGATGATACCGCTATACCTGAAATCGACCACCTGCCCCAGGATAATTTGGTCCCGGGAAGTATTAAGCTTTATCTGGCAAGTGCATTTGGATTTGAAGGATTGACTGACATCTTCGCTGCCGGATACGAGCTTAACGGCGAAACTATCACGGCATTTTTGAGCAGAAGGTCCAGCCGGCAGGATGCAAAGAACGTGGCCCAAAGCTATTATGAATTTTTGCTTGATAATGGTGGCGTGGATAAGACCGCAGGATTTGATGACTTCAGCATTGGCTATGCCAAGGTCGTTGATTTTTACGGCTCAATAGAAATCGTGTTCAGCAACGGGGAGTATGTGGCTGGAATACACGAGGCTGAGAGTGTTACGGGAGCGGAAAGAGTGGCAGCAATGTTGGATGCCAGGCTCAATGAGGTGCAAAAGCAGTAAGCAATGACTGAGCAAAACGATAAAAAAATCGGGCGAAGAAAATTTTTGGCGCGGGCAGGCAAAGCGGGAATTTCGATTGCCGCCGCTGGCACAGCTTCGTATTTGCTTTATGACAGCGAAGGCCCACCAAGGTTCAGCGTCAAAACCGAATCGCTCGTAACATTACCGCCTTTTTCGGTGCCGTCTGAAGAGGGCAAGACAATGAGCATTGTCAAAGGCACTGATAGGAGAGCGACAGTCAACAAGGCGATAGAATTGCTCGGCGGCATAGAAAGATTCGTCAAGCCCGGCGAAACGGTCGCGATAAAGCCAAATGTTGCGTTTGCGTCACCGCCGATGCTTGGAGCTACCGCCCATCCTGAACTGGTGGCTGAGGTAGTCCGGCTGTGCTACAAAGCAGGGGCAAAACAGGTGAACGTTACCGACAATCCTATTAACGACCCCGCAAGCTGTTTTACATTAAGCGGTATCCGCAAAGCGGCAAGCAAAGCAGGCGCCAAAGTCATATTGCCAAAAGACCATCACTTCAAGCACACCACCCTCGAACGCGCCAAACTCATTAAGAATTGGCCTATATTCTACGGACCGTTTGAGAAGGTGGATAAATTGATTGGCATCGCCCCGGTTAAAGACCATCACAGGGCCGGCGCTTCGATGTCGATGAAAAACTGGTACGGGCTTTTGGGCGGACGACGCAATATTTTCCATCAGGATATTAACACCATCATTGCCGAGCTGGCTATGATGGTAAAGCCGACGTTGGTTATACTCGATGGCACCGAAGTTATGATGACCAATGGCCCGACGGGAGGCTCCGCCTCAGACTTAAAACGCGCAAATACGCTGATTGCAAGCTGTGATATGGTGGCGGCTGATGCCTATGGCTGCGGTCTTCTAAATTTGAAGGTTTCAGACCTGCCTTACCTTGCAAAAGCCCAAACTGCCGGTGCCGGAACAACTAATTATCAGTCACTAAAGCCAAAATTTACTACGATGTAGGGTGAGCAATGCCCACCATTTCGCTATAGGTGTGCAGTGCACACCCTATCAGCTTAGCACATTTTGCATTGCGTATATCGTATTGCGCATATATAATAGTAACGATGCTGAGAAGGAGTTGAATATATGGGCGTTTTTAAGGTCCCAATTACACTGAAGAACTGGCAGAACAGGTTCTTACCGAAGGACAAGAGGGGAGAGGATATAGAATGTGAAGCCCTTGTTGACTCGGGTGCGGCTGAGTTGTCTCTTCCTGCCGAACTCGTCGAGCGGCTCAAATTGGAAGAAGTCGGCGAGGTGCAAGTCTACACTGCCGATGGAGGCCGGCATACTTACAGAGTTTTTGGCATCGTTGAACTATCTGTTCAAGGAAGAGCATGCCAGGTTCGAGCTATAGAACTCCCCCATGACACAGAACCACTCCTCGGAGCACTTCCTCTTGAAGAAATGGATTGGCACATTTCCCCGCAGGGCAAAAGACTTGTTCCAAACCCAAAATCCCCGGAGGGGCCACTGCTTCCACTTTGTTAGTTTGCAATTATGAAAATTGTAACAGTTAGACGAATAAGCCAGGCCTTCTTCTTCTCGATGTTTGTTTGGTTCTGCATCGTCGCCACAGTAGGCGAGAAATTGTGGCAGTTGCGGGGCTGGCCCGTTAACTGGTTTTTGCAGCTCGACCCGCTGGCGGCAATCGGGACAATATTGACTACGCACACTCTCTACCGGCCTCTTCTATGGGCATTGGCTACGATTATACTGACAATAATATTCGGGCGGTTTTTCTGCAGCTGGGTTTGTCCCTTCGGCTCACTACATCACTTTGTCGGCTTCTTGGCCAACCGAAAAAAAAACGCAGCACAAAAAATCCAGCTCAACAAATACCGAAAAACGCAGTGCATAAAATACCTCATTCTCATATTCTTTCTTTTTATGGCTGCGTTTCCATCGATAGGGGTTACTTTGCAGACAGGCCTGCTCGACCCTATACCGTTGATAACCCGCTCTTTTAACCTCGTACTATTGCCTATTGCCGATAGACCCGCCAACCTCGTCTCAGCAACGGCACGCTTTTATGAGGGCGCGTGGCTGATACTAACGATATTCTCGACAGCGGTTTTGCTTAATCTGATTATTCCCCGGTTCTACTGCAGATTCATTTGTCCGCTTGGCGCGCTGTTCGGCATAATCAGCAGATTTGCTATATGGCGAATCGGCAAGAACCAAAGCGAATGTATCGACTGCAAATTGTGCGACCGGTCCTGCGAAGGCGGCTGCGAGCCGAGCGGCAATATAAGAATAACCGAATGCGTACTTTGCTTTAACTGCCGCCGGGACTGCAAGGACGAAATAATCAGTTACCAGACAAAACCCTCACTAACAGGCGAAATCACGAATCCGGACATTTCTCGCAGGGGCTTTATGCTTTCACTCACCGGCGGCATCATTGCGGCACCCGCGGTCAGGCTGAGCAACAAATTAGGCAGCAACTGGCTCCATAAAGTCATTCGGCCGCCCGGAGCATTGTCGGAAGAGGAATTCTTAAAGAGATGTATCAAGTGTGGCCAATGTATGCGGGTATGCCCCACAAATGTTCTCCAGCCCGGCGGCATCCAGGGCGGACTGGAAAATCTCTGGACGCCTGTGCTGAACAATCGAATCGGCTCAAGCGGCTGTCAGCTAAACTGCGTGGCCTGCGCACAGGTGTGCCCGACCTCGGCTATCAGGCCGATTACACTTGCCGAAAAGCTGGGAACCGACCAGTTTGCCGACGTCGGGCCAATCAAGCTGGGAACCGCATTTGTTGACAAAAACAGGTGCCTTCCCTGGGCGATGGATAAGCCCTGCATAGTCTGCGAAGAAAACTGTCCGCTTAGCCCAAAGGCGATTTATACCCAGGAATGTTTCAATACAATAAGGGATGGCATTTTGACTGTAAAGAAAGCCACAGATAATACCGTGGAAGTTGAAGAGAACATTGTGCCTGCTAAATTTGCCACCGGCGATTATTATTGTACCACTAAAAGTGATGAACCCCGCCCCTCGGAGAGGCTGGGTGAACGCAGAAAAATCGCAGCAAATACCGAAAACACCATCGTAATTTCACCTGGTGAGCAATTCGAAAAAATCCCCGCTGAAAGCAGCAAAATTGATGTCCAGGTTCGCCTGCAAAAACCTCGTGTTGATATTGAGAAATGTATCGGCTGCGGAGTTTGCGAACACGAATGCCCCGTAAGCGGAAAAAAAGCTATAATGGTCTCCGCGGAAGGTGAAACAAGAAGCGCTGATAGAACGTTATTGCTCAAGCACTAAGCCTTTTTGGAGGTTAATGTAATGAAAGAAAAACACAATAAAATCAACAGAAGGAATTTCTTGAAAACGATGGGGGCGGCTGGGTTGGCCCCGTATTTAATACGGGGTTCGGCTGAAGCGACAGCCGGCCCAGGCGAACCGAAGACCATTGACCCTAATGCTCCACCAAAACCACAAAAACCCAAAACTCCACAGATGCCGAGACGAAAGTTAGGCAAAATAGGCGTTGAGGTCTCCTGCCTGTCTCTGGGAGGAGCCTTTAGTTTTATTGATAAGCAAATCGTTTTAAGAAAAGCCCTCGAATGGGGTGTTACCTATTGGGATACAGCTTACAACTATGGGCGCGGAGACGCAGAGCTCGGGATAGGTAAATTCCTCTCGAAGAACCCGAAGGCCCGAAGGAAACTGTTCATCGTAAGCAAGGCGGCGATTTTTTGGGGGGCAATAACCGCCGAGAAGGTGGAAGAGCGTCTTCAGGCCTCTCTGAAAAGAATGAATACCAAATACGTCGATTTGTACTATGCTTTTCACGGCCTATCCGACCCTGCACACTTGACAGATGAATTAAAACAGTGGGCCAAAAGTGCAAAGAAGCGAAACCTGATACACTTTTTTGGGTTCAGCACACACAAGAATATGGCCAGATGCCTTGCCGCAGCAGCTAAGCTCGACTGAATTGATGCGATAACGACACTTTACAACTTCCGAGTCATGCAGGACCCCAAAATGCAGGACGCTATTAAGGCGTGCCATAAAGCGGGCATAGGTCTTACTGCTATGAAGGCTTTCTCCCGCGGGGTCGAACGTCTTCAGAAAGTCGAAACCGAAGAGGATAAAAAGCTCCTCGGCCACTTCCAGAAGCGAGGTTTCACCGAGGAACAGGCAAAGATAAAGGTTGTACTGCAAGATAAAAGGTTCAGCGCAGTCTGCGTCGGGATGCAGAATATATCTCTTTTAACTACAAACGTCGCTGCCGTACTGAACAAAACAAAACTCACTCAGCAGGATTTAGACGTTTTCAAGGAATACGCGGAGGCGACCTGCAGCGGTTATTGTGCCGGCTGTGCATACATCTGCGATTCAGCCCTGCCCGATACACCTTATGTCAGTGACATTATGCGGTATTTGATGTATTACAACAGCTACGGCGACAAGGAAAGAGCAAGAGAGCTTTTCGCTCAAATTCCCGGCAGCGTAAGAAACAAACTGCTCAGCACCGATTACAGACCTGCGGAATCTCGCTGCCCGCAGCATCTGCCGATAGCCAAGCTGGTCGCCGAAGCCGTCAGCAAGCTGGCCTGAGCGGTATCGCAAACACAGAATTTGAGCGGAACAAGAATAACTAATGCTCTGTCGCTCGTGATTTGACGAGTTGTCATTGCGAGGCCGCAGAATGCGGCCGTGGCAATCTCAACCCTTCGAAGGTTTGAGATTGCTGCGCTCACAATGACGGCAAGCAAGCACAATAACAACCATCAATTGACCTGCGACAGAATACTGACCGCTCATAACCCCGGAAGATACCAAAAAATAAATAACTTGACCCGTTTAGCAATTTCGTGGTAATGTATGCCGACAAGGAGGCGCTGCTTTACAGGCACTTACGTATTTTGCAAAAGTCCGACAATTTTTGCTAAGGCGTGGAAACGCCTCAGAAGTATATTGGAGGTTAATCAGGAAAGGAAATGAAAGATGGACAATAAAAAGAACAAGCAAGTAACTCGACGCCGGTTTATACGCGATAGCGCAATGGCCGCAGTAGGATTGGGGTCCGTTCTTGCCGGATGCAAGGCCAGAGAAGAAAAGGAGCCGAATACTGTTGAACCTGAGGTTCCAAAAATACTAAAAAAAGAAGAATACCCCCGGATGCCGAAACGAATATTGGGCAAAACAGGCGTTGATGTCCCTTGCCTGTCTATGGGCGGAACTGTCAATCTCCTTGAGAACCAAATCATGTTAAGAAAAGCCTTCGAGTGGGGTATTACCTACTGGGACACATCTGACAGTTACGAAGGCGGAAACAGTGAGCTCGGGATAGGCAAATACCTCTCGAATAACCCCCAGATGCGAAAGGAACTGTTCATTGCCACCAAGGCATACGGGGCAAAAACCATAGAGGATGTGGAAGAGCATCTTCAGGAATCTCTTAGAAAAATGAATACCAGATACATTGATTTATACTTTATAATGGAACGCTCCCGTACCGAACACGGATTGTCCGACCCTTCCCAGTTAACAGACAGGTTAAAGCAATGGGTCGAATTGAAAAAGAAATGGAAGCAGATACGGTTTTTCGGTTTCAGCACCCACAAGAATATGGCCCAATGCCTTGCCGCTGCGGCCAAGCTCGACTGGATTGATGCGATAATGACAGCTTATAATTTCCGGCTGATGCAGGATGCTGAAATGCAGTCGGCTGTCGAGGCGTGCCACAAAGCGGGTATCGGTCTTATCGCTATGAAGACCCAGGCATTCGGGCAGAAGTTTGAAACCGAAGAGGATAAAAAACTGGTCGGGCACTTTCTGCAGCGAGGTTTTACCGAGGGACAGGCAAAGATAAAGGTTGTATTGGAAGATAAAAGGTTCAGCTCAGTCTGCTCAAGGATGGGCAATGTTGCTACTTTAACTTCAAATGTCGCAGCAGTACTGGATAAAACTAAATTTACCCAGGCGGATATGGAGGTTTTCAGTGAATATGCCCAGGCCAGTTGCAGCGGTTATTGTGCCGGCTGTGCACATATCTGCGATTCAGCCCTGCCCGATACACCTTATGTCAGTGACATTATGCGGTACTTGATGTACTACAACAGCTACGGTGACCAGAATAGAGCAAGAGGGCTTTTCGCCCAGATTCCCGCCAGCGTAAAAAACAAACTGCTCAGCACCGATTACAGACCTGCGGAAGCTCGCTGCCCGCAGCATCTGCCGATAGCCAAACTAATCGCCGAAGCCGTCAGCAAGTTGGCCTGAGCAGCATTGCAAACACAGAATTTCAGCACAGCTACGACAAAGACAATACCCCACACATAAGTGTGGGGTATTAAGTGTGGGCTATACTCCAGCCTGCTATTATGCTATCATTCCCGCGAAACTTGTGCCTGCGAAAGCGGGTAGCGGGAATCCAGTCTCTCGGCGGCCGGGTGGCAGCCTCAAGCGCAGCTTGGGGATGGCTCCGCCCCAACAAAGATGACATGCACCCACAGAAGATACCAAAAAATAAATAACTTGACCCGTTTAGCAATTTCGTGGTAATGTATGCCGGCAAGGAGGCGCTGCTTTACAGGTACTTACGTATTTTGCAAAAGTCCGACAATTTTTGCTAAGGCGTGGAAACGCCTCAGAAGTATATTGGAGATTAATCAGGAAAGGAAGTGAAAAATGGACAATAAAAAGAACAAGCAAGTAACGCGACGCCGGTTTATACGCGACAGCGCAATAACCGCAGCAGGGCTGGGGTCCGTCTTGGCCGGATGCAAGGCCAAACAAGAAAAGGAACCGAATGCTGTTGAACCTGAGGTTTCAAAGACGCCAGAAAAGGAAGAATACCCCCGGATGCCCAGACGAAAGATGGGCAAAACAGGTGTTAAGGTCTCGTGTCTGGCTCTTGGGACAATAACCAACCTTATTGACAAGCAAATCGTCTTACAAACTGCTCTTCGGTGGGGTGTTGACTATTGGGACACAGCTCGCGGTTACGCAAATGGAAACAGTGAGCTTGGTATAGGTAAGTTCCTGTCGAAGAACCCACAGGTACGAAAGAGATTATTCCTTGTCACTAAGGCATCTGGGGCAAAAATCGCCGAAGATGTGGAAAGGTATCTTCAGGCCTCTCTGAAAAGAATGAATACCAAGTACATTGATTTGTTCTATGGTGTTCATGTGTTAAATAACATTTCACAGTTGAAGGATAAATTAAAACCTTGGGCCGAAAGTGCAAAGAAGCGGGGATTGATTAAGTATTTCGGTTTCAGTACCCACTCGAATATGGCCCAAAACCTTGCTGCCGCAGCCAAGCTTGACTGGATTGACGGGATACTGGTACGTTATAATTTCAGATTGAGGCACGATGCTAAAATGCAGGCTGCTATTGAGGCCTGCCATAAAGCAGGCATCGCTCTTACTGCTATGAAGACTCAGGCGCTGCCTATGAAAACCGAAGAGGATAGAAAACTGGCCGAACACTTCCTGCAGCGAGGTTTTACTGAGGGTCAGGCAAAAATAAAGGCTGTCCTGGAGGATAGGAGGTTTAGCTCAGCTTGTGTGGGGATGTATAATGTTGGTGTTTTAACCGAAAACGTCGCAGCGGTGCTCGATAAGACCAGGCTTACCCAGGCTGACAGAAATGTTTTCAAGGAATACGCCCGGGCAACCTGCGACGGTTATTGTGCCGGCTGTGCATACATTTGCGACTCCTCCCTGCCGAATGTGCCCTATGTCAGTGACATTATGCGGTATTTGATGTACTACAACAGCTACGGTGATAAGGAAAGGGCAAGAGGGCTTTTCGCCCAAATTCCCGCCGGCGCAAGAAACAGACTGCTCAGCACCGATTACAGACTTGCGGAATCTCGCTGCCCGCAGCATCTGCCGATAGCCGAGCTCGTCGCCGAAGCCGTCAGCAAATTGGCCTGAATCAACTGATTCCGTCAAACGGACGCCGGAACTTCGATATTGATTATTCTCTATTGCCCCTGCCGCCAACAAGCAGCAGGGCTTTTCCAATATCGAAGATCCGGCTCTGACGGAATCAATATGGAACATCCGGCTTTAGACGGAATCATTTCTACAGGCAGGCAAAAAAAATGCCGGGTTTTGCATAATATAAGTGCTTTAATAACAAACAGTTACAATTTATAAAAGGTGATTTCTCTTGCTTTTCCGCACTCCTTTCGGTTATAATAACCCTGTAATAAGAGTTGTGCTTGTTGCTGACAGAGATTACAGTTCTGGCTTTCGGGATGGGAGATGAAGAAGTTTTATTACGAAATCTGGCTTCCGTTTACATTTAATAAAAGACGGCTTTTGCTTCTGGCAATCGCAAGCTATATTGCTCTGTGCTAAATAGGTGTTCGAATTTTGGCTCTTTTCCGACCGCTTAGTTTTAGGCGGTTTTTTTATGCGCGACAGCTTCGTTAAATATTTGACACATCCAACGCGGCAAATTAAGCTTATAAAAACGAACCGGATAATCAGGGACTTACAAAATGATAATAGTTACCGGCGGGGCCGGCTTTATCGGCTCAGCGCTAATTGCCGCATTAAACAAAAGGCAAATCGCCGACATCCTTGTCGTTGACCAATTGGCCTCCGACGAGAAATGGAAGAACCTGCGCAATCTGTCTTTCGCCGATTACGTGGAGAAGGACGACTTCTTGGAAATGGTGCTCGAAAACAAGATTGGCCCCCCTGTCGAGGCGGTCTTCCATCTTGGCGCCTGCTCCAGCACCACAGAGACAAATGCCTCGTATCTTATAAAGAACAACTACGAATACACCAAACTATTGGCCCAATGGGCAACCGATGCTGATATCCGCTTTATCTACGCATCCAGTGCCGCTACCTACGGCGATGGCTTGGCCGGCTTCAGTGACAGAGAAGGGCAAATCGACAAACTCAGGCCGTTAAATATGTACGGTTACTCCAAGCAGCTCTTCGACCTCTGGGCACGCAGGACCGGCCTGTTAAAAAAAATTGCAGGCCTGAAATACTTCAACGTCTTCGGGCCGAATGAATATCACAAGGCCGATATGCGAAGCTTTGTCCTCAAGGCCTTCGAGCAGATAAACGCAAAAGGTAAAGTAGGCCTGTTCAAATCCTATAAACCCGAATTCAAAGACGGCGAGCAGAAACGCGATTTTATTTATGTTAAAGACACGGCGGATATGACCCTGTTCTTCCTGGACAATCCCCGGCTAACCGGCCTGTTTAATATCGGCACCGGCAAGCCGCGCACCTGGAACGACCTTGTAAAAGCGGTTTTCGCCGCTATGGATAGGCAGCCGAACATCGAATATATCGAAATGCCCGACTCAATCCGCAGCCAGTACCAGTATTTCACCGAAGCTGATATTACCAAACTCCGCAAAGCCGGCTACAATAAAAAAACAACCTCCCTCGAAGATGCAATCAAAGACTACGTCCAAAACTACTTGCAAAAAAACGGATACTTAACTGGCATTTAGCCACTGTAATTTCTCAAAGCGGAACTCGAATGCCGTATACGCCATTTCATTTTGGGCCGAGCGGGTTTATCGCCCTGACATTCAGAAAGTGGCTCGATGTGCCGGTATTTGTGCCGGCTAATGTCATCGTTGACATTGAGGTGCTGGTTATAATGCTGCTTGGAATCGGTTTGCCGAAGCACAGGTATTGTCATACGCTTTTAATCGGGGCGGCAGTGGGCGTTGTCTGGGGATTAGCCGCCTATCCGTTGCGAAATCTCTTCAAAAAGATAATGCAAGTATTTCACATCTCTTATAAAACCGGTTTCTGGAAGATGCTCGTCTCAGGCGTTCTCGGCGTGTGGTTTCACATTCTGATTGACGCTATTTACCACTGGGACGTGCGGATGTTTTGGCCGAGCAGCGCAAAACCGTTATACGGGCTGCTAACCCAGCAGCAGGTAAACATTATATGTACTATTTTCTTCATTCCGGCTATTATCCTGTATATATTGGCGGTGATTGCGTTCTTGAAAAACAATAGCACTGAAACCAAAGTCGGCGAGAAAGAAGGGACATAATTATGGCTCTTCACAATATTCTCAATCTGGCGGGACCGCCGAGGGATGTACCGTTATCGGTCCGGCTAAGAGTTCTTTTTGGAGTCTTGAAATGAAAAGTATTTTGAATTATTTCCTCAGGGGCCTTTTGATTTTTGTCCCGATTGCGGTAACGGCCTTCATACTCTTTTGGGCATTTACCAGGCTGGATAACATCTTTCGCAGTCTGCTGAAGATACCTATCCCCGGCCTGGGTATCTTAGTAACAATTGCAGTGATATTCCTTATCGGCTTTCTCGCCTCCAACTTTGTGGGCAGAAAATTGTTTGGGCTTGTGGAGAAGGTTTTCACAAAGGTCCCGTTGGTCAAAATGCTGTATAGTTCCGTCAAAGACCTTGTGGAAGCCTTCGCTGGCGAGGAAAAAAAATTCGATAAGCCGGTTATGGCATCGCTCGGCCAGGGCGGCGCAAAGGTGATGGGTTTTGTTACAAAAGAGACTCTAACACATCTTGGCCTAACTGATTACGTCGCAGTGTATCTGCCGCAATCATACAACTTCGCGGGAAATGTTCTGATGTTTCCCAAAGATGCGGTTCAACCACTTGATATTAACGGTTCAGAAGCAATGACGTTTATTGTTTCCGGCGGGGTGGCAGCCGCAAAACAAGAACAATCAGCGGAAAACTAACTCGAATACTTCACCGGCTTTCGGATTAGCTGATACCGGCAGAGTTTATCGCCAGCGGACTTGTTTATTTTCCGTCTATCCTTTATAATCCTGCTTTTTAGAAATCCTGAATTTGCAGGAAAAACCTATGGCTGAAAAAATCGCAGAACAGATTAAACTTCTAAAACGCGGCACCGTGGAAATCCTTACCGAGGCCGAACTCGCTGAAAAACTCACCGAGGCCGCCAAAACACCCAGACAGCTCCGAATCAAGCTCGGCCTCGACCCGACCAGCGCCGACATACATCTCGGCCATACCGTCGTATTGCGAAAGATGCGCCAATTCCAGGACCTCGGCCACAAGGCGGTTCTCATCATAGGCAACTACACCGCACGAATCGGCGACCCTTCAGGCCAAGATTCAACTCGCCCAATATTATCACCCGAGCAAATAGAACAAAATGCAAAGACATACTTCGAGCAGGCCGGCAAAATCCTCGACACCTCAAAAAGCAAGCTTGAAATCAGATATAACAGTGAATGGCTCTCGGACCTGAAACTGGCCGATATTATTATGCTGACAAACTGCATGACTGTTGCCCGAATGCTCGAGCGCGATACGTTCGAACTGCGCCACAAAAAAGGCGAGCCAATCGGTGTTCATGAATTTCTGTACCCGCTTATGCAGGGCTACGACTCGGTTATGGTAAAAAGTGACGTCGAATTGGGCGGCACTGACCAGACTTTCAACAATCTCATCGGCCGGGATATCCAGCGGGCATACGGTCAGCCCCCGCAGATAGTAATCACTACGCCCATCCTTGTCGGACTCGACGGCAAAGAGAAAATGAGCAAATCAAAAGGCAATTACATCGGCGTAACCGATGAGCCGAACGATATGTTCGGCAAGGTAATGAGTATCTCCGACGATATGATGGAAAATTATTTTACGCTTTTAACCGACCTGCCGGCTGAGAAAATAGCCGAACTTGTCAACCCTGATAAAACGCATCCGAAAGAGGCAAAAGTCCTGCTCGGCAAAACAATTGTCTCCCAGTTTTACAACCAGGCCGCCGCAGAGGCCGCCGCCGCCGAATTCGACAAAGTATTCGCCCAGCGCCAACTACCCGGCGATATCCCGGAAGTTGAAATATCTGCTGAGCCAATTATGGCCAGCAAGTTGTTAGTGCATTGCAAACTTGTATCAAGCAGCAGCGAAGCAAAACGAATGATAAAACAACTGGGAGTAAGCATAAATGGAGATAAAATCACCGACCCTCAAACATTCGTAACCCCTCAAACGGGGATGATTGTTCGTGTCGGCAAAAGAAAGATTGCGAAGTTAAAAGTTAAACAGCTTTAGTCATTGCGAGCGAAGCGAAGCAATCTCTATTCATATTTAGCCTGCGGTTTTACCGCAGGTTTTATTTGATTCGGGCTTGATGTCTTGGTGCCTTTGTGGCAAAAAATAAAAATCCGTGAAATCCGCGAAATCTGTGGCTATAAATTCGTGCAATCTGTGAAATCTGTGGCTATAATATAAAAACTATGAAACTGCCGAAACTTGAAAAACCTGAAAAATACGTCGGCCTGTATATCTTCGACTTCGGCAACCATACCGGCGTCGGCTTCACCGCCGAAGAGGTGGCTGAACTTCTCGAAAGTGAAAAATACAAACACGGCAAGGTCTACAAGATACACAAGGCCTACCCCGACGGCAAGCTCGAACTAAAAGGCGTCCGGGCGGAAACCTTCCAGCTTGAGGCCGGGATGTTCTTTTATTCGAGCGAGCTCGAAACCGCCGGGTGCGATTTCAAGGCGCTCGTTAATTTAGCTGTCACCTCTTCTCCGCCCTGCCGCGCTAAGGTACATCTGGCCAAATACAGCGATGATAAATTTGTGGTGGCACTTATTTATCCTGCTGAGTACGATGATGAGGTAAGCTCCTGGCTTTTAGATGGCCGGTATAAAACCAGCGGCGCTGCGGAAGGGGGCGCGGGAGCGGTCCAAAGATATTATGATTACGAGCCGGAGATTCTAAAAAGGCATCAATTATTCGCCGAATCCGAGTTGATAAGCCGCACCGGCGAAGAACTATTAGCCAGCTTAAAATTGGCTGTACAAAGATAATTTTCGCACAGTGTGTTCGTAGTTGGGTAGTTGTTAGTTCACAGACTACGAACCACGAACTATGAACTACAAACTAAAAAAATGTCTGTTCGCACTAAAATAGGTTCAGTTCTCGGATTTTTCGCGGGGGGATTATTGTCGATATTCGGCAAATCCCCGCCCAAACCCACAACCGCTGACTTGCAGCGCGCCGAGTTCAAGACCAGCACACAGCGTCTCGGAATCCGGTTTACCGAAAAGATTCGTGATGTCTTTCGGTTCAGATGGCTCAGAAAACAGAGGATAAAGCACAGATAAGCACAATACGATACACGATATACGAGATACGAAAAAATGACCGAGTTTAATATCATACCGCCGCCCGGAGAGGCTCCCGCGCTCAGCGAAAATGCTTTGACCGTTATGCAAAGCCGGTATCTAATCAAAGACCACCAGGGCAAGTGCATCGAAACGCCGGCCCAGCTATTCAGCAGGGTCGCGTCGCTGATAGCCGAGGCCGAAGCAAAATACGGAGCCACCCACAGCGAAGTCAAAGGCTGGCACAGAAAATTTTACGACCTTCTCGCCTCGCTGAAATTTTTGCCCAACTCCCCTGCCCTTATGAACGCCAATCGGCCAGGCGGAATGCTCAGCGCCTGCTTTGTCCTCCCGATTGAAGACAGTATAGAAGCGATATTCGAAGCGATTAAGCAGACCGCTCTGATTCAAAAGGCCGGCGGCGGCACCGGATTCTCCTTCGACAGATTAAGACCGACAGGAGACCGCGTCGCATCCAGCGGCGGAACAACTTCAGGGCCAATAAGTTTTTGGCGAGTCTTTTCCGAAACTACCGATGCAATTCAGCAGGGCGCTTTTCGCCGCGGCGCAAATATGGGCATGATGAGCGTTGACCACCCAGACATCTTAAAATTCCTGCACGCCAAACAGAACTTAAAGGCATTTACAAACTTCAATATCTCCGTCAAAATCACCGATGACTGGATGGAAGCCCTGACCACATCGGGCAAGTCTTTGAACATTGTGAAAAACCCCCGCACCCAGCAGAGGTATTTATTGCCCCGGCGAATTGATATTGCAAGCTACACAATAAACGATTTACATAAACTAACCGCCAAACAGGTGCTGACCTCCGTACAGACAGGCAAATTCTACACCGTCAGTAACATCTGGGAAACTATCATCAAGTGTGCTGCAAACAGCGGAGAGCCCGGTGTAGTCTTTATCGACCGAATCAATCGTGACAATCCAACTCCCTCACTGGGCCGAATAGAAGCAACCAATCCCTGCGGCGAGCAGCCGTTGCTTCCCTTCGAGGCCTGCACATTAGGCAGTATCAATCTTGCAAAATTCGTAACATTTACCGATGGCAAAGCTGATATGGATTGGCCCGCACTGGCCAAGACCGTTAAATTGGCCGTCCGATTTCTCGACAACATTATCGACGTCTGCAATTATCCGGTCAGAGACACCGTCCGCCTCGCTCAGGGAAATCGAAAAATCGGCCTCGGCGTTATGGGCTTTGCAGACTGCCTGTTTCTGCTCAAGATACCTTACGATTCGCAACAGGGCATCGAATTTGGGTCGGCTCTTATGGAGTTTATTAACAAAAAAGCACGCCAGGCCGGCACCGAGCTTGCCAATTCGCGAGGCCCCTTTCCAAACTGGAATGACAGCATCTGGCGAACCGAAAGAAACCAGAAGGTCCGCAACGCCTCTATTACCTGCGTAGCGCCGACCGGCACGATAAGCATAATTGCGAACTGTTCTTCTGGAATTGAGCCCATCTATTCGCCCGTGTTCCTCCGCCGGATACTAAACGGCTCAAAAATGCTGCAAATAAATCCGATTTTCAAGCAAATGGCCCAAAAAGCCGGCTTTTATACCAAAGAGCTGGAAAAATAGATTGCCGAAACCGGCAGCATTCAAAAAATCAGCAAAATTCCCCCCGGCATACGGAAAATCTTCAGATGTGCCTACGACATCAAGCCCGAATGGCATATCAGAATGCAGGCGGCCTTCCAGGAGCACTATGACGCAGCGGTCAGTAAGACCATAAATTTCAGCGAAAAGGCCACCGTCGCCGCCGTCGATAAGGCCTACAAATTGGCCTATCAGCTTGGCTGTAAAGGGATTACGATTTATCGCCGACACAGCCGACGACACGAGCCGATGAGTCTTTATTAGACCCCAAATTTATTTGCGGGCCGTTTAGCCGTCGCCGGCACGGCGACGCAACACGAAAATGTCATTGCGAGCGAAGCGAAGCAATGACACTTTGTGTCGTTTGGGTCATTTGGACATTTGAATTTTGATATTGTTTTGGATTTCGAATTTCGGGCTTCGTGCTTTTGTCTGCTTCAGATTTTTACGCAAAAAAGCGTGTTTTTCGCTACTAATTTGCGATGTACTACTAATCCGGGGGAAAATACAGAACCCTTACCGCCCGATAACGTAAAGTCTTATAAGAACAGACCCTTGCTTTCGCTAAGGTAAAATCGCCTCCGCGAAGCCAGGGATTGCGATTTTTCGGCTAACCCTGTTAGAAATTCCAGGGAGGGTAAGAACATCCGACAAAAAACAAAAATTTCTAACGGGGCTAAAGTCGCCGTTATGCTGTTGCCGATAATAAAAAAGAAGCAGGTTAAAAAAAGTTTTTCTCCCCTCCGGAAAACATCGGGTGGCCGGATGTTGCTCGATGTTTTCTTTTTTTTAGGCATTTTTTCCGCAGCACTTTTTGTATTTCTTCCCGCTGCCGCACGGACATGGTTCGTTGCGCCCGACCTTGGGATGTTCCAGCCGAATCTGTTTTGCTTTCCGCTCACCCTGCGGCACCTGGGCGGCGGCCCGCTGTTGCTCTGCCATCGCGAACTGGCCAACCTCGTCATGGGCCGTTCGACTTACATTCCAGATACTTTGCGCCCTGGCGCCGGCTTCCAGGCGAACCTTGAAGATAATATCCGTAACACGGTCCTCAATGTTTTCCAGCATCTCTTCAAACATGCGATAGCCTTCACGCTTATATTCCGTCTTCGGGTCCTTCTCCGCCATCGAGCGCATCCAGATGCTGTCTTTTAGGTGGTCCATCGAATACAGATGGTCTTTCCAGGTGCTGTCGTAAACCTGCACCAAAACATATTTTTCAAGGTCGCTTAGCTCCTTCCGCAAAAACTCTCTTGCCGCCTCAGACAGCTTCTCTTTGCGTTCCGGCACGTCGGCGAGGTCCTCTTCACTCAAAGAGCCCTCGAATCTTTCGTTGGCCCACTTCACCAACTCGGCGGTATTTAACTGAGCTTGCTTTTCAGCCAGCTCCCGGTCTAACTCGCCGTTGTTAAAGCTTTCACTCAATTCGACCAGTTGTTTATGTAAGGCCCTCGGTTTGATGTTTTGTATCCGCTCAGCTGAAAGACCAGCGTTATATTTTTTGTTCGCCCAGTCCGCCAGTGCCTCGAACGCATACACGTTGGGACCATCCGGCCCGTAAACCATATTCATCGCAAATTCAACCGGATACTCAATCTCCCTTTGCTTGTATTTGGCTGCCGCTTCTTCGCCAAGAAGCTGACGGATTTGCGAGGAATTGGTGCTCTTCAATCGCTCAAGGTCTAATTTTATATCGAACTTGGCTCGCGCCCATTCCATAAATGTGCGGACACCAAAACCTTCCTTCAAAAATTCTATCAGTTGTGAGCAATCTTTTTTATCAATTTGCTCGGCAGCGGATGAAATCAATTGCTCCTCAATCTCCTCCGGCTCCTGTGCTTTGACTTTGCCAGGGCTTAAACTAACACTAAAGGCGCTCATCGCCCACTTGCACAAGCCGGCAATGTCCCAGCTTCGCGGGTCTGCGTAATCTTCTAAATACTCCCCCATAGAAAGTGATATATCGTTGGCTGCATTATCTTTCGCCTGCTGCTTTATTAATCTCTCAATTTCCTCTGCCTTAACGCCGGCAACATCCGAGGCCTTTAAATCAACGCCGAAAGCAGTTCTGGCCCACTCGACAATGCACTTATGCGGATAGCTCTCGCTAAGAATAGTGTCACAGCTTTTTGTGATAGTAGCATCTACCATCTCTTCGATAATATTTTTGAGCCCTTTTCCAGCCAGGATATTGCGCCTCCGCGAATAGAAAATCTTTCGCTGGTAGTCCATTACCTCATCATATTCAAGCAAGCTCTTGCGTATCTCGAAGTTCCGCTCTTCGACTTTCTTTTGTGCCTTCTCGATGCCCTTGCTTATCCTCTTGTGCACGATGGGCTGACCTTCCTCCCACCCTATCCACGAAAGTGCCTTGACTGTCCATTCGGGGGCAAAGACTCGCATCAAGTCATCATCGAAACTCAAAAAGAACTGGCTGGAGCCGGCGTCACCCTGTCTGCCTGTCCGGCCTCGGAGCTGATTATCGATTCTCCTGGCCTCGTGACGCTCGGTGCCAAGGACATGTAAGCCGCCGATTTCAGCTACGCCGGGGCCGAGTTTAATATCCGTGCCGCGCCCCGCCATATTTGTTGCGATTGTTATATTGCCTCGCATTTGCCCGTCCCGGCTACTGTGCTGCTGGCCGGCCTTGGCAACAATCAAGGCTTCGCGCTCGTGATGCTTGGCGTTTAAAAGTTCGTGCTCATACTCCTTCCCGTATCGCCCTTTAAGAGCTTCAGACAGCGCCTCATTCTTTTCAATGCTGACCGTGCCAACAAGTACCGGTCGGCCAGAGGCGCTTATGTTGTTTATTTCTTCTACAGTCGCATTAAATTTTTCGCGCATTGATTTATAGATTACATCATCAAGGTTCTCCCTGATGCACGGCTCGTTGGTCGGTATTACAACGACCTCGAGGTTGTATATCTTCATAAACTCCTCCGCCTCGGTCGCCGCCGTGCCCGTCATTCCAGCTATCTGGTCGTAGAGTTTGAAGAAGTTTTGCAGTGTGATGGTAGCAAGGGTTTGGGTTTCTTCTTTTACGGGGACATTCTCTTTGGCTTCGACCGCCTGGTGCAGCCCGTCCGACCACTGCCGGCCGTGCATCAATCGGCCGGTAAATTCGTCTACGATAACCACCTTGCCGTCCATAACAGCATAATCTTTTTCCTTCTCAAAAGTCACGTGAGCTCTCAGACTCTGCTCTATCAGATGTTTCCACTCCATATTTCTTCCCATAGAAAACGGCCCTAGACCAACCATCTCCTCTGCTGCCTTAGTCCCTTTCTCCATAAGGTGTACCGATTTACGTTCGTAATCAGGTTTATAATAGAGAGTTCTTTCTTCTATCTGGTCCTCAGTTCCTCGTAACTCCACTTCCAGCTTAGCCTCAGCGCCTTGCAGCTCTACCTGACTTTTCTCGATTGCCTTCTGGGCCTTTTCGATTCGCTTGTTGTCCTTATCTTTTTTTGCTTCGGACAGTTCGCCCTGAGTACTGGCTATCGTTCGCTGGGCAGAATCAATTTGCCTTTTGATACGGTCGTAGCCACCTTGCAAGCCAAGCAGCTTCCTTGCCACCTGGTCCGCTTTTTTATATCTGGTAACGTCATCAAAGGCCGGGCCCGATATAATCAGAGGCGTCCTCGCCTCATCAATCAGAATTGAATCGACCTCGTCGACTATCGCATATTGCAGCGGGCTCTGGACCATTTGCTCAAGCGATATCTTCATATTATCGCGAAGATAATCGAAGCCGAACTCGTTGTTTGTGCCGTAGGTTATAGCGCAGGCATACTGACCTTTCCGCTCGTCACCGGACGTATCCATATCCGCTTGAATCGCACCAACGGTTAATCCCAGCGCCTCATACACCGGCCCCATCCATTCTGCATCACGCTTGGCCAGATAATCATTGACGGTAACTATATGGACCTTCCTCCCCGTTAGATAAACAAGATACACCGCCAGTGTCGCCACTAACGTTTTACCCTCCCCGGTTACCATTTCAGCAATCTTGCCCTCGTAGAGGACATCGCCTCCGATAAGCTGAACGTCGAAATGCCGCATATCGACATTTCGCCTTGCCGCTTCCCGAACAACTGCAAAGACCTCAGGCAGAATGTCCTCCGGCTCAGCCCCCGCTTTTAGGGCCCCCTTGAACTCAGCCGTCTTCGCCTTCAAGGCCTCGTCGTCGAGCTTTTGTATTTGCTCTTCGAACTCGCCCGCTTGCTGAGCGATTACCGAATACGCCTTGATTAACCGCTCGTTACGAGAGCCGAAAACTTTTATAAGAATTTTGCTTATTTTATCAAACATCACATTTCGTATCTCGTATTTCGCTTCACGCTTCACGAGATGCGCTTCACGCATCTTTTACTCTCGTTACATATTCCCCACTGCGCGTATCGACACGGACAATGTCACCGGTCTTAATAAAAGCAGGCACCTGCACGATAAGCCCCGTTTCCAGCGTTGCCGGCTTGGGCTGATTCGTCGCCGTCGCGCCCCTAATCTCCGGCGGGGTGTTGGTAACTTTCAAATCCACCGTAATAGGCAGAGTAACTATAACGCACCTGCCCTGGTACATACTGACCTGCAGTCGAGTATTTGGCTTGAGGTATTTCGGCCCATCGCCGAACGCATCATCATCGAGGGTGATTTGGTCGTACGTCTTGGTATCCATCAGCACATGCTCGCTGCCGGCCGAATATAGATATTCGTATGTGCCCTTATCAAGATATGCCTCTTCGACCGTTTCTTCTGAGCGCAGCCGAACATTTTGAATTGACCCGTCGGTCAGACTCTTTAGCTTTGTCTGATAGACCGCACCGCCTTTGCCTAATTTGACGTGCTGATAATCGACAATTGCATACAGCTTGCCGTCTATCTTGACGGTCTGACCTTTTCTCATCTCCGACGCTCTCATTTTCTACTCCATAAATCGTGATTCGTGGTTGGTGATTCGTAGTTGGTGATTCGTGGTTCGTAATTAAGGTTTTACATTTTTGCTTAAACTCTTTATGAGATTCATTATCATTCGGCTTTCGTGGTCCAAGTCTTCTTGAAGACCCAGGGTTTCTGTCTGTGTAATATAATTTCTTTTATGGGCAATTATCAATTGCGTATCGAGTTCTGCACATGAGCCTAAGGCTGTACGTAAGAACTGCCTGTATTCAGCAGTATGGCCTCTGGCAAAGCCCTCAGCAATGTTAGACGGTATACTAATCGCGGACCTTTGCATCTGGGAAGTAAGGGCATATAATTCTTTCTTTGGGAATTTTTCTGTAATTTCGTATACGCGATCAACGATTTCTATGCCCTTCGTCCAGACATTTAACTCTTTATAGCTTTTGACTTTCATTCACTATCCACGATTCACTAATCACGATTCACGAACTAAGTATCGCAAAACCCCCACAAAATGTCAAGAAATCAAATGAGTTCGTATCTTGCAACTCGTATTTCGCTTCACAATTCACGAACCACGATTCACGAACCACGAGCCAACGGCTCAACTGGGGACACATTTAACTGCCGGGCTGGAACGTTCACCGAAACTATACGCACTTTCATCGCCTGGCCCAAATGAATGCTTGTGCCCGAGCGTTGGCCTACAATGCAATGAGCTTTTGCGTTGTATTTCCAAACATCTGCTCCTAAATCGACCATCTGGATAAGACCTTCAATCCCGAACTTTCGCGACTGCACAAATACCCCAAAGCCCGTAAGGCCGGTAACAACGCAGTCAAGTTCATCGCCGATGTGACCGCTCAACATTTGAAGTATCAAGACGGTCGTCAGCTCTTTTTCCGCGTCCTCAGCCCGCTGCTCGGTAAAGCTGATATGTTTCCCAATCTCACTTAAATCCAGCTCTTGCTGAACCAAATCCAGGCGCTTTTGCACGTAGCGCTCCAGAACGCGATGAACAAGTAAATCCGCATATCGCCGTATCGGGCTGGTAAAATGGCAATAGTGGGTCGAGGCAAGCGCAAAATGGCCGATATGCAGCGGTGAATACTGTGCCTTCTCGAAACTTCGCAGCACTGCCAAATTCACAGCTAAAGAGCAATCAGCGCACTCAACGGCAGCCAACAAATCCTGTATCGACATACGGTCTGGAGTCCGCGGCAGACTGAAACCAAATGCTCTAACGAGCTTGGCAAGATTTTTCATACTCAAAGCATCCGGCTCAGGATGAATCCGCCGCATAAAGTTGACATTAACACGGTCCAGAAGCGACGCCACCGCTTCATTCGCCTCGACCATAAACATTTCGATTATCGTATGCGGATAGCTGTCATCAGCGGGACGAGCATCCACAACCCGTCTCGATTTGTCCATTATCAATTCTGTTTCCGGCAAATCCAGATGGAGCATTCCGTTCTTCGTTCGCCGTCTTTCAATCATTCGGCTGAGCGCCTCCATATTTCTCAGCAGCTCAACCACTTCCGGCTTAACTGATTTTGTACGGCCTTTCAAAATCTTATCTGCTTCTTTGTAGGTCAAGCGCTGCGCTGAAAGCATAACAGAGTTAGCAAAACGCCGAGACAAAACGTTACCATCACCGTCGTAGGTCAAATACACACTTTTAACAAACCGCTTCTGGCCGGGCTGAAGACTGCATATACCGTTACTTAAAATCTCCGGCAGCATCGCAATCGTTTTGCCCGGCAGATATACGCTGTTTCCACGCTCTTTTGCCTCAACATCCAGGGGAGAATCCGCCGACACAAAATTACTGACATCGGCAATGTGAACGCCCAGAACCCAGTGGCCGTCAGAATCCTTCTCAAGACTTATCGCATCGTCAAAATCTTTTGCATCCGCCGGGTCAATCGTAATAATCACTTTGCCCGTTATGTCCTCTCTTCCATCAAGTTGCTCAGGACCAAACTCGGCGGCGGCCCTGCGCGCCTGCTCGATACAATCACCATCAAATTCGCTCGGCAAATGAAACTGGCGAATTATCGATTTTATCTCGCTTTCATATCGCCCTGCTTTGCCAAGCACCTCAATAATCACACCGCGCGCCAGATATTTTTCCGTCGGATACGAAAGTATTTCGACCACAACCTTGTCCTTCCGCCCAGCCCCTTTCGCGCCGACGTCGTCAACGCAAATCTGCTCGACAAAAGCCGTCCCGTCCGGCTGAACAATCCATCCTTCTTTTCTCTTTAATAAAGTCCCGACAAATCTATTTTGTGCTCGTTCAAGAATCTCTATCACTCTACCGCTGTATCGCATCTGTCCGCCGCGCTTACCTTTTTTGACAACTTTGGCGGCAACGATATCGCCGGTCATTGCCTCGGCTGTTTCATTCGGCGGCACAAATAAATCACCGTGCAAATAGGGCTCAAGAGGTGTTATGAACCCAAATCCTTTGGGATTTGCCCTGAATGTCCCTATAATTCGCCCGGACATCGACGGCAGGCTAATCAAATTCCTCCCACCCACTACCACGTGTCCGGCCTGACGCAGCTCCTCAAAAGCCAATTTGAACTGGGCATAATCTTCCGAACTTACACCTAATGTCTTGGCTAATTGTGAAAGTTTCAGCGGTGCGTAATCGGAGTGCTTCAATAGCTTAACTATTTTTCTTTTGAAAATTTCAGGCATTTGACCAATCTGCAAAAAAACAAGAAAGCGCCCAATCGATTGGGGCCCCATTTTGCAAGCTTTCGCAAAATGGGAACCATTTCTATATCGACTCAGCGCTCTATTTATCTGAAATAAAACCCCACACATAAGTGTGTGGTATACTCCAGCCTGCTATTGCCCTGTCATTCCCGCGAAACCGGGAATCCAGTCTCTCGGCGACCGAGTGGCAGCCTCAATCGCAGCTTGGGGATGGCTCCGCCCAGAACAGTCTTGTGACTTCACCCCGGCCCCATCCTCACCACGTCCTTTGCCCGCGACCGCGGTGTTACTTTTAGCTTCTGGAGTCCGCCATCGCGGTACAGACCTTCTACCGTTGTGTTCATAGGCGCATGCAGCTTGAATTCAACATCCCATTCTTTCGGCCAGGCGCCAAACAACAGGATTTTTCTACCTTCTGTTTGCAGCAGCATCCTCTGCAGTGCCGTCATCGCGACGGCCCCGTGGTCCTGGTCGGGAATCCAATCGAAGTTCGGCCCCCAGAACGCGGGAAAGCGGCTGCCTCGATGATGTGTCTTGAAGTTCTGCGAGACGTAACGGCGGGCTTCTTCAGCCAATCCAAGATACGCCGCCTGGATGGCGTCCTGCCGCCAACCGCCCGTTCCCTTGACCTGCCGTCGCTTCCAGGTTTCGATCGCTATGGCCGGCTGCGGCTTACCGAGGCCGTAGAGGCGATACGGGAAGATCGCATATAGCTCCGGGTTCTCGGAGTTCTTGTGCTGACTCCATGTCTTTGCGGGCAGGAGCCGGCGCTTGCCGCCCTCTTCCCTCATTGGCACCTCCGGCAAGTCCTGAAGGGTCCTTTTCCAAACCTTTCGCTGAACCTCCGTGGTCAGGTTCTTGGGCAACCCCAACAGCCGCGACAGAACCACACGCAGCCCAACGATCTCCGGTAAGGGATTCGTGGCGACGTGCCAGGTTTCGAGCGATGCTGCCGGACTGAAGAAGATCTTACCGTCCTTTCCTCGTTTCCAGTGCTGGTCGAAAAAAGCCATGAACGCCTCGGCCAGCGGCAGCATGACCTCCTTGGCAAACGCCTTGTCCTGGGTGCGGTCGTAATGGTCGAGCATCATCATCGTCAGTTCAATGTTGCTCGACCAGTAGTACCGGATGTAGGGATTCGTAGCCGTAACGCTCTTGTTCCCCCAGCCAAAATCGCAGTTGCCGTAGGTGCCCCAGAAGTACATCGTCTCAGGGAAGAAGGCGCCGCCGTGCTTGTAGTAAAGCCGGGTCTTGTCCTCGGCCATGGGAAGTGCGTCGAGATACATCTTCCACAGCGGCTGCATCAGGTCGAAGTCGCCCGCTGCCGGCATCGACCAGTATGGCAACCGCGTATTTTGCCACCAATACATCCCGCCCCACTGTCGATAATCACTGTCAAAATGCTCCTTACCAACCTGGGCATCAACCGTAAAGATTGACCCGTTGAACTTGATGGGGTAAGCCCCCCTACCCCCGCACGCATTAATCCACCGCTGCAGGGTGTACCCACGCGTAACTGTCTCAGCATCTTCTGCCCCGCTGACAAAAATCCAACTGCGCCTCCAGAACCCATCCCACCACTTCCTGTGCGCCGCACGCACGCTCTCTAAATCTACTGCATCAATCGCCCTTATCTGCGCCTCGAGCGCTCGCAACCAGGCCCCGCTGGTTTTGGTCTGGGCCGTCAGAGCATAAATCGAAACCACAAAACGCCGCCGTGCTTTACCTGATTTCAAAGTCACTGCGTCAACCTTTTCGAGCCCCTCGCCCCTGATACACCCGCCGAACGTCCTATCCATAAGCGGGTCAGGATATTTAGCTAACAGCTCCCCAAGGTGTTGATTCTTCAGCGTTACCGGATAGCACGATTTCTCGTTGCGATGATACCACACGATGGGATCACCCTTGCTTGGCACAATCGTATCCGGATAAACGATAATCGGATACTCGCTCTGCTCGTTCCTCGTCAGCCCACGCGCGCTGTTCGCCTCGTTTCCCTTGAGTTCACGCTCACCTCTGCGCCATACCTCAAGGTGTGTCTCAAGGCCAAACTCCTGTTCACCCTCGGCTTCAACACGGATGACCTGCTGGTTGGCATCCACCCATACGCGCAGCGTTATCTTCCGTTCTGCCGGCCCGCCTATTATCTCAATTTCCCCCTGGCGCAGCTTCAGAGTTTGCTTAAACGGCATTCCCTTTTCAAAAGGATTCGGCGAGAGCTTCACCCGTACCATCCCGAGTTTGAGTAAGCGCGCGTTCTCGCTCCACGCATCGGTCTTGCTGATATAAAAGAGCAGGTCGCCGCCTTCCTCGACCCAGACGTTCAGGCCGATATCACCATTGCCTATCGGCATCGATCCCGACGAATCCTTACTCGGCGTCTCCCAAATCACATTGTATTGACTCAGCGGGTCTTCCGATTTCTCAACTCCAATAGCAACCGAGCAGACTCCCACACCAATCGCTATAAATGCTAAGAGAACTGACAGGCTGGTTTTTTTCTCCATTACCATTCCCACCTAACTATCCTTTCTCATCATCGTTTAACCCCCAAATTTATTTGCGGGCTTGTTTGGCCCCCAGCATTGCTGGGGGTTACTTCCTTATCGTTTAGCCCCCAGCTCCGCTGGGGGGCAAGACGATTGTTTATATCCTTTCCGCATAACTTAAAGCTCACCGGCGCCGCGTATGCGTCGTCCGGGTTCAGTCTCTGGTTCGTTTCAACTTTCGTATCTCGCTTGCCTCTGCGACTCTCGTCACTCGTAATACGCTTCACAATTTACCCATCCATCCATTCACTCATCAACTCATTCACTCATCCACTCTTTTTCGCCTTAAGGCTGTTAAGGTGCTTGGCAAGACGTGATTTCTTTCGTGCGGCTGTTCTTTTATGCATTGTGCTGGTAGCAGCGGTTTTGTCCAGCTTCTGGGCAACAAGCCGATACTGCTCGCTCGCCGCTTCTACGTCACCGTCGCTCAAAGCCGTCTCAAAATGCTTAATTTGTGTCTTTACCTGGCTCTTACGGGCACGGTTAATCGTCCTTCTTTTGGCATTTTGTTTCACTCTCTTTTTCGCTGATAACGAATGTGCCACCGTATTCTCCTGAAACGATTGTTACTTTATTCACAAATACCCATAAACGCTTACTGAGAGGTCGGCCCACTTCCCTTCCCTCTCAACTTATCTACCCGCTGGCGGACATCTTTGTATCCAAAATCAAGCTGGGCAATCTTGCGATAAATCTCCAGCGCCTTTTCCGTATCACCCTTCTGCTCATAAGAGCAAGCCAGATTGTACCGCAATTCCTTGGCTACACTGTCATCTTTTATCTCGTAGGCCTCTATCGCCTGGCTAAAAACATCGATCGCATCTGCAAACCAGCCTTTCAAATAAAAGCAGTACCCTATCTTATCCATCGATGAAATCTTTCGTCTCGGGTCTTTTTGCGCATCCTGGAACAAAGGTATCGCATCGTCATACCGTTTATTCCGAACCAAACGAACACCATACTCGTACTTGGCCTGCAGGTCGGTCGGATAGTTCTCCACACACAGCCGATAATGCTCTAATTCGGTGCTGTCTAATTGCGCCGACAATTCTGCGACCCTGGCCTTGGCTTGCGACTCATCCGGCTTAGTCTCAAGCGCTGATTTCGCCTGCCTTATCTTGCGCTTGAGCTGTTTTATCCTGAACAGCCCTGCCCGCTGCTTAAAGCTAAAATCGCTTTTACTTTTACACGCATTTTCCAGCAGCTCTATCGCCTCATTCTCAGCTTCATCGCTTCGCAAATCCGACAGCGCCTGCGCCAAATTAAATATGTTCTTCGGCAGATTTGGGTCCTCGGCCAGTCCTTTTCTGCCCTCCTCAACTGCCAGGACCCGGTAATCATCCGTCTTGACAACACCCTCCTGGGCGTGAAGTTTCTCCTGCGCCTCACGGTCCTTAATCGACTGCCTGAAATCACCCTCCTGGTCATACCTGCCTCTAACAACAGTCAGCTCGGCTGTGAGGTTCTTAAACTCGTCTGCTAACTCTGCGTCCTCCGGTTTAAGACGCGAGGCATGTTGGCACGCTATAATCGCTCTGTCGAACTCACCAATCGCTTTATACGAATCTTTTAACAGGATATATGTTTGCAAAGATGGTTTGCGAGCTGCGTTATTTTCCTGAAACGCCAAATCAGCAATCCATTTAGCCGTCTTATTGTAACCCCCTGCCACCGCAGCCTTTAGTATATGCTCGGCATAAGGCAAATGCCCGGGGTCCTTGGCGAAAAGGTACTCGGCGTTAAGCATCTGCTCAAGAGGCGTTTTACCACGCAGACGCTTCATTCTTTCCATCATCGACGGCTTCTTACCGCCTTTCTCCTGTCTAACCAGCGCCAATTCGTGAAGCGGTATATGCCCGTGCTGCAGCGCCTCCGGGGTGCATCGCAGACCTTCGAGGTACATATCTATGGCATAATCGAAATTATTTGTCTCCGCTACCTTTCGGGCTCTCTCGAAAAAAACCGCCGCCTTAACAGACTCGCCGATACCTTTTTCTTCCATACGTTTTAACTGGTTCCTTTTTCTGATGTCTCATTTAACCTGTTTATCCTAATCCCCCGCTCAAATTTGTCAACAAATAAATACTTGTAAAAAAAAGTCTCGCGATGGCCCATTTTTATTAAGGGCTTTTGTTTAGCCGTCGCCGGCACGGCGACGCAATCCGTCGTCCCTCCTCCATCGTTCCTCGTCCATCGTCTGTCTCCTTCCTTCATAATTCGTTATTCCTTGTTCGATATTCGATATTCACCATCTGTCGTCTGTCATCTGTCTTCCGGTTGGGTGGCAGCCTCAAGCGCAGCTTGGGGATGGCAATTTCCTGATATCCTGATTTCTGGTATCCACACCCTGATATCCTGATTCCTGATATCCTGCAACCTGATCCCCTGATCACCTGATAACCCAATCAATCTCAATCCTAAATCGTCAATCGTAAATAGTCAATTGAAACCGTCCTCTGGGCGCCGGTGCCTACGAGAGGAATGCTTTGTTCTTCACCCCGACTCTGCCGGGGGTTACCTTCGCCACGCGCCAATCTCGTCCCCAAATTTGAAATGTGAAATCTGAGATTTGATATATGAAATTTGAAATTGTCTCCACACAAAATCCAATCAACATCGAAGATCCGGCATCTGTTGCCGAAGTCGAAATCGAAGATCCGGCATCCGTTTGACGGAGTCCGGCCCCTGAAAGTCCAGCCCTTGGACGGATTTGACGGAATCACCATTCACGAGCCACGAGCATCGAGTATCGAGCATCGAGTATCGAGCATCCAGCATCGAGTATCGAGAATCCAATTTTATATTTTAATCTTTAATTTTCCCTCCGCCCACGTCGGCAACCCAATTTTCTCTTTCAGTCAGCTTACGAATCAGGCCAACTTCATTGGCCTGGTGGCCGAAAGCAATAATTTGCGACAAAGCTCGCTTTACGAGCAAATTTTACCGAGTACACCAAGCTGACTGAAAATCTCTCTGCGATCTCTGCGTTCTCTGCGGTTAATAAAAATCCGCGTCAATCTGCGTCTAATTCTTCTTTGTGTTTTTTGTGCCTTTTCGTGGCCGAACAAAATCTGTGTGAATCTGTGTTTATCCGTGTCTAAAAAAACAGTGTAAATCTGTGTCTAATTTTTCTTCGTGTCTTAGTACCTTCGTGGCAAAAAAAATCCGCCATCACAAGATAAAAACTTGTATAAAAAGTCAAGCTGTGATATATACCCTCAAGCGTATCTCTTGAAGCGAGATACGAAACACCAGATACGAGATACGAGTTTAGGAGAACTAATATGGTAAATGCTCTTGAGTTGTATGACCCGCAGATTTACGAGCTTGTAAGGCAGGAAAGGGCACGCGAGAGCGGCTCAATTCGCCTCATCCCCTCGGAAAACTACGTCTCCAGGGCTGTAATGTTGGCCAGCGGAAGCTGCCTTACAAACAAATATGCCGAAGGTTACCCTAACAAACGATACTACGAAGGCCAGCAGGTAACCGACCTCATCGAAAAAATGGCCCAGGACCGGGCAAAAAAAATATTCAAGGCCGACCACGCAAACGTACAGCCCTATTCCGGCTCAGTAGCAAACTGGGCCGCATATCTGGCGCTCGTTGAACCCGGCGATACCATTATGGGCCTGTCTCTCCCATACGGCGGACACCTCACACACGGCTGGAAAGTCAGTGTAACAAGTAAAGTATTTAATTCCGTACAATACACAGTCAACCCAGACACCGGCAGGTTTGACTATAACCAGATCGAAGAGCTCGCAAAAAAACACAGGCCCAAAATCATCATCTCCGGCGCCACAGCATATCCTCGCGAGATTGATTTTGAAATATTCGGCCGGATAGCAAAAGACGTCGGTGCATTCCATGTCAGCGATATTGCCCACATCGCAGGCCTTGTTGTAGCCGGCATACATAAAAGCCCGGTGCCATACGCCGACATCGTATCAACCACAACGCATAAGACACTGCGAGGACCCCGCGGCGGAATGTTACTTTGCAAAGCAGAACACGCAGAAAATGTGGACAGAGCCGTCTTCCCGGGCCTGCAGGGTGGCCCGCATATGCACACTCTAACCGCCATCGCCGTAGCGCTGGCTGAGGCCGACACGCCGGAGTTCGTCGCATACGCAAAGCAGATAGTCAAAAACGCAAAAGTCCTGGCCGAGAAGCTGCTCGAATACGGCTTCAACCTTTCATCGGGCGGAACAGACAATCATTTAATCTTAATCGATTTGCGAAATAAAAACATCCCCGGCAAAAAACTGGCAAAAGCATTGGACAGAGCAAGAATTGTTTCTAATTATAACACCACACCTTTAGACCCCGCTCATCCATCTAACCCCAGCGGATTGCGCATCGGCACACCAGCCATTACCACCCGCGGAATGAAGGAGCCGGAAGCCGAGCAAATTGCCTTCTTTATAAATAAAGTGGCTGAAAATGTTGACAAGGAGTCGGTAATTGAAGAGGTCGGAAAAGAAGTTTTGCTTTTATGCTCCCGATTTCCTGTGCCCGACCACTTCATTATACCGAACAAAAATAGCGGATGAGGGTAAATCATGTGTATCCTTACCGTTCAAGTGGGAATCATGTTTTTCATCGCAGCAGGTACCTGTGCTGTACAGGATGCTGACGTTAGCGGCTTGGTTTCTGAGAGCCTGCACACGTATAATCAGTTCGAAAAAATCATGGGTGAGATGAAAGCTGCCACCAGCGATTTGGACAAGCAGCTCAAGCCGCTCCGTGCCGAAATTAAGTGGTTCAAACAACCTGCTTTTGATGACGAGAGAATACGTGGTATCAACCGTAATATTACGTTTTACAGGAATCAAATTGCCCAGCTTGAAGCCTATATTGAGATAGCCAAGATCACTGACCCGAACGAGCGAGCTAAGCTGGTGGATAAATATGAAGCCGACAGGAAAAGGCTTCTCGCGGAGGAACTGGAAGCAGGCAAACCGTTCAGAAAGAGGATTGACGCTCTGAAGCAGGAAGTAAAAGAAAAGCAGAAGGCTTTTGAAGAGGCGATGAACAAATACTTTCGCTGGCCTAAAGAAGCTTATTCGGCAATTAAACATACGGAGTTGGATGCGCAATACCATGCAGCAAAGGTGATATACAGATGGTGGGATGGTGATAATAAGTACGGTGCATTCTTTAAGGCGCATATCGACCTGAAAGAAAGTATCAATGCAAAAGACGATAAAGAGATGCTGGATGATAAGTTCCCTGTATTTAATCTTTGGCCTCAAGGTATTGAAGTTCAGGCAGGATACTGCCGCGTTAAGTTCCATGTAAAGGTAAGGGATGTGCAGTGGTGGGGAAAAGATAAGGTACAGAAATATATCAGGGATCTTGTTGACCTCGACGGGTTGGCCCAAATTGACCCTGCCCGAAATGACAGCAGCTTGAATGCTTTGGCAATGGCGAGTTTGGCTTGTGCAAAAAGGTATCGTATTATTAAAAATGAGCACAAGGACGCCGCCGGTCAGTTAAGGGATGAGCGTGTGAAGGTTAAAATGTTGAAAACGAGATTAAAAAAGCCCCCTGCCGATAGCGAGCAGTTGAAGAAAGACAGGAACTTGATAGACTACTATAAGAAGGAACTTAAGTCGTCTCAAGCTCGTCTTGAAGTGGGTACAGTTACTGACCCAAATGAACGTAGAGCCATGATAGTGAAGCTGGAAGCTAAGAAAAAGAAGCTTGACGCTGAAAAGAAAAAGATAGCTAAGCCATTTGGAGACAAGACAAAGGAGCTGAAAAGAGGGCTCAAAGAAAAGGAAGCGGCGTTAAACGACGCTATGAAGAGATACTGCCTGACAGGGGGTAAAGCTTACCCCGGTGCCACTGAAATATCGATTAAGACGACTTTCTATGAAGGTCGCACCCGTTGCAGTTGGAAAGATGCTGATGGTAACTGGTTATGTAGTGCGCTGCTGGAATTGCGTAACAGGCCGGTCATACCCAAAGATGCCCGGATGCTTGATGGTCTTTACTATGTCAGCAGTAGTGCTCTCCACCTGAACTTCATCGAGGTGTGGGTGGGGAATTTTCATATTAGTTTTGGTGTGCAGAAAAAAGAATGGCAAGGAAAAGAGGACATTGGTGAAGCTCTCAAACAGTTTATAGACATAGCTGGTCTGGCAAAGATAAATTGAGGATTGTTTTGGATTCAGGAAACTCAAAATGCTCAGAGAATTATTTGAAAAACAGGCGGAATTAAACAAAAGAACCGGCTTTGATGCGAAAGCCCTAAGAGCCAATTTCGACCCGCAGACAGCCGGTATCTGGCTGAACAATTATATTGCGGCGATGAGCAATGAATTGGAGGAGCTTCGCGACTGTACCTTCTGGAAGCACTGGTGCAAAGAGGCAAAAGAAGGAAAAAGATTCCTCCTGCACGATTTGCAAAATGCCAGAGTGGAAGTAATAGATATGCTGTTTTTCTGGATATCTCTGGCCCAATGCCTCGGCCTAAATGCCGATGACGTTGTCCGACTGTACGAACAGAAGTGGAAAGTGAATTGGAATCGCCAGGACAACGATTATTCTATGGCCAACAAAACAGAGGACGACAATAAAGGGATAGTGTGATTGGTTAATTGGTTAATTGGTGAATTGGTCTTTTTTAGACAGGATTTACAGGATTCTCTCCTGTTTTATCTTGTTAATCCCGTCGAAATTGGTTAAATGGTTAATTATCTTTGTCCGCTCCCTTACGGTCGCGGCTCATTTGGCCAATTCTGGAAAATTTAGATATGCAAATTCCCCGAATAGCTCTTCGACCTTTCGGTCGCAAGCAACGGCGGCCTGCATTAGTTCTCCTGATGGTTTGTATTAGCGATTTTTGTGAATCACAAGACCCAAATATATAGTAGATTATATATATATGACAGTGGCTGAAGCCAATCGTCGGGAAGATTAGTCTAAAATCATAAGTGGTTTTTCGCGGTATCATGATTATAAGTCGACAAGAATTCGGGCTCATGCTGACTATTATAGTCATAGGTATACTGGTCATCATCCTAATCCTGGCCACCGGGTAATAGACGGAGAAAGGAGAGCTTAAGGCTCGCCGAGGAGAAATCTTTGAGGCCGCAAAATCTGCATTTATGTTCTTATGCCTTGTGCTCTTGTACACTTCGCTGCTCTGCGTCCTCTATGGCTAACTCCGGGAAATTCAAATATGCGAATTGGCCGAAGAGCTGTTCGGCCTTTCGGTCGTAAGCAACGGCGGCTTGAGCATTCTTGAGATTGGGTTTGATTGGGTTTGTTTTCCCAGCGTCTGCGAAGTGGTACATTTTCATAATCCTTTGTTAAAATAGAACTTACGTTCATTTGAGCATCCAGCAAATTGGCTTTGTTTTGCATAAAAAGAGCTGATTTGTAGAGCGTTCTCGACAGATGTAGAGGACAATTTCGTGAAGCGTATAGCGTATAGCGTATTGCGTATTGCGTATAGCGTATCCTTCGATTACACTCAGGACAGGTCTCGTATAGCGTATTGCGTATTGCGTGGTACATAGTTAGTGGTTAACTCCGTTCCGTCCAAAGGCCAGACTTTCAGCACAACGGGCGCCGGACTCCCTCTATAAAAGGACGAACCTGCGCGTTTGAGTCGAAAATAGTGCTCGATTCTCGATTCCTGATTCTCGTAACTCGATGTGAGAAAAGGAGTAAAAATTTTTTTAGAAAAATCTAAATTTTCTAAAAACTACCTGCAGATTTGATTGAAATTTGCTGCATTTTTTTTGTTGACATTCTTATGTTTGGCCGCTATTAGTAATATTTCTTCAAGCCCTCCCAATCAATCAGCGGCACCTTGGGTGTGGGCGGCCCTGATTATTGGAGGGCTTTTTTTCTAAAGAAGTGTTTTTTTTGCACGACGGCAGCCGGTTTTTATAGTTACTTTTTCGCAAGTGGAATGTAAAATTAGCCGGGCAGAGAATCTGCGTTGCAGATTACAAAGTGAAAGGCAAATTGGGGGGCATTGTATAAGATGAGCGAAGGCAAATTAAAAACTGCGGTACTCGGCCTCAATGACCAGGGCCGGCTTCTACTCGAAGTGGCTTCTCAAATCGATTATTTTGAGATTGCGGCCGTCGCCGACAAAGACACCAAGCTTGCGGAAAGCATCGCCGCGGAATACAAATGTACCGCCTACGACGATTACCGGCAATTGATAACAGCAATGGATTCCCGTGCGTCATCCGGTGCCGCATCGACGGACTTGCGCGGAGACAGCCGCTGTCTGCTGGTTGCCGCTGGTATGTATAGCTGCGATGAACATATCCGAACGGCGATGAAGAAGAAATTCAACATACTTAAGCTGGCGCCTGCGGCGAGGAATTTTGAAGAGGCCGTGGAATTTGTCCGGCTGGCCGAGGATGAAAACATCAAATTTGCCGTCGCCAATCCCGGCCGGTTCGCCCAAAGCTTTCTCGCTTTCCGCCAGTTTCTCCAGCAAGGCCGGATTGAACAAATCTTTCTCATAACTGCTTTCTGCAATGTGGGCGGCCAGCCGCACCGAGACCCAAAACGCAATAGTGTGCGTTTGGCAACCCAGCCGCACTGGCACACCGACCCAAAACTGGCCGGCGGCGGAGTGCTTTTGCGAAACTGTTACGGGATAATCGACCAGATAATCTTGAATTTCGGCACAGCCGAGCAGGTCTACTCATTAAACACAAACCAGGCGGCGGATAGACAGCAGCGGCTTTATTTAACAGAAGACACCGCTGTTGTAACGATAAAGTTTACCGACACTCTTATCGGTAATCTAATAGCGAGCAAGGCCTTTGGGCCAAGACAGAAATGCTTGAAAGTCTACGGCAAAGATAAAATCTTGACGGTCAGCAATAAGCAACTTACCGTCAGCGATGGGCTTGGGCAGAGAAGTGAGGAATGTGAATACGACGACGATGAGCTTTGCTGGTATAGGGCCCTGCTGGAAAATTTTGCTCTAAGTATATTATCGCCCGACGAAAACAAGCTCTGCAGCAGCGGCAGAGAGAATCTAAAGAATATGGCCGTCATTGAATCAGCTTATCTTTCGGCCCGTACGGCTATGCCGGAGGAACCCGCCAGAATTCTGCAGATGGCACAGATTGAGCCGACAGATATTTAGTCGGGCTTTTTTGAACCGGTTTTTTCGCCACGAAGACACTCCCCGCTACTCGCTGTCGCGAGTAAGACGCGGGGACAAGGAAGGCACAAAAGAACATAGCCACAGATTTGTTAATGGTAATTGGTGATTGGTAATTGGTGATTGGTGTCTCGATGCTCAATGCTCGATACTCGATGCTATTTTGATAGATTCCTCAGCCTCGCTCGGAATGACAGAGTGTGTTGCGTCGGGGTGGCGGGGACGGGTGAATAACCCCGCAATAAATTGCGGGTGGCATTTACGATTTACAATTTGCTCCGTCAAACAGATGCCGGATTCCGTTCCGTCCAAGGGCCGGACTTTCAGCGCAACGGATGCCGGATCTTCGACTTCGACTTCGAGATTTACGATTGAGATGCTTCGTTTTGTTCAGCATGACAGTTTAAAACCGGTCAGTTTGAGTTGTTTGCTAACGGTTCCAGGACAAACTTGCGATAATCCTCTTTTCCGGTTCTCAAGCCGCCAAAGGTAGCGTACCTTGTTTGAATCCTTGCCCTCAAATACGCCAACCGATTTTGCGGGTCCGGGTGTGTTGAGAAGAATTCAATCGGCCTGACCGCATCTTCCCGCTCAAGCATTTGCATAGACTCAATCGCGGCATAAGGATTGTAGCCGGCGGCAACCATATAATCCAGACCGGCCAAATCAGCCTCGCGTTCGTCCTTTCTGCTATATCGCAGTCCAATAATTTGCCGAGCGAGGTCTGCAGCCTGTAAAGCGCCCCGCGGTACTTTCGCACCACTGAGGGCAGCAACTAAAACCATTATTCCCGACTCGCCGGTCTCGCGGCTGGCTGCGGCTGCGTAGTGGCGGGCGACAACGTGGACTATCTCGTGAGCCAATATGCCTGCAAGCTGCGCCTCGGTCGTCAGCTTTTCGAGCATTCCCTTCGTGATAAAGACATACCCGCCGGGCAGAGTAAAGGCATTAATCGATTTATGATTCAATGCAATGAAGTGATAGTCCCAATAGGGCTTATGGCTAACTCGGGCGATTCTCTGGCCGACACTGTCAATGTAGTTTTGCAAACCCACATTGGCAATTCTGCCGCCCATTTCCTTTTCAACTTCAGGAGCATATTGGCGCCCTATTTCAAAATCCTGCTGTTCCGAAATCATCATAAGGCGTTTTTCGCCGGTTATGGGGTTGACCGCACAGCCGGTGTAGAAGCAAAAGGTCAGGCCTAATATCAGCAGCCCCAATTTTCTTGACATAATTATGCCTGCAATTGTGAAAAGTTCTGTTTGAAAATCTCAGCTATATCTATTATAAATTCTGTTTATTTTATAGGGTAGGAAAAACTGTGGCCCAACAAAGATTTTGCCAGGACTGCAACCAAAAGCACGATTGCCGGGAGGTTTACCATCAGTTGAGCGATAGTAAAGGCCCCCCGGTGGTTCTCAAAGCTGTGGTTGCGTTCTTGCTGCCGATATTGGTTTTTATTGTCTCTTTAGCAGCTTTTGAAGCGATTTTAGCCAGAGTAAAGAGCCCCATAAGCACAAAAGAGCTGCGAACAGTCCTTAGCTTCCTGCTGGCCCTGTCGGTAACGTTTATCTTCGTTGTTAGTTGTTCGTTGCTCGTTGCTCGTGGAGATAACAAGTGACTGAAAAGATTAGAAGTTTCAGGAATCTGGATGTCTGGAAGAAAGGCATAAAAATTGTCAAAGACGTGTATAGGACGAGCAGCGCATTACCCAAGCAGGAGACTTATGGTCTAACAAGTCAAATGCAAAGGGCTGCCGTGTCTATACCATCGAATATAGCTGAAGGTTTTAACAGGTTTCAGAACAAAGAGTACAAACGATTTCTATACATAGCATTAGGTTCCTGTGCTGAACTGGAAACACACATTGAGATAGCCTCAGAATTAGAATATATAGATGGCAAACAGAGGAAGGAGCTATTAGACACAATTGACCACGAATCGCGTATGCTTACAAACTTGACAAAAAAACTTGGTTGATTGTAAACCGAATAGCAAGCAACAATCAACAAGCAACGAGATACGAGAAATGAGAATTGACACTAAAGGCCGATTTACTTTTACCGGCGGAACCCACCCTCCGGAAAGCAAAGCGCTTACCAGTGAAATCAAGATACAGGCGGCCCCGGTCGGCAAACAAGCTGCAATAATGCTCAGTCAGCATACCGGCGCTGTTTGTGAGCCGCTGGTCAGAAAAGGAAACGCGGTCCAGGCAGGTCAGAAAATCGGCGACTCGGACGCATTTGTCTCGGCACCGGTTCATTCGCCCATCACCGGCAAAGTAAAAGAAATCGCGCTGTGCTCGCACCCGGTCTCAGGGCGAAGCCCGGCAATAATTATAGATGGATACCCACACTATCCGCCAAAGCTGCCTTCTTTTAAGTTAAAGGATGATTTCGATGAAAACAACTATTCATCGGAACGAATATGCGATGCCGTCCGCCAGGCGGGTATCGTCGGTATGGGTGGTGCCGGGTTCCCGACGAGAGTAAAGATAGAACCAAACCCGCGACTGCCCAAAGACACAATGATAATCAACGGATGTGAGTGCGAGCCGTATATCACCTGCGATTATCGTATTATGCTTGAGTGGACGGACCAAATCATCGCGGGCATCAAACTTGCCAGAAAAGCGTCCGGCTGCTCAAAGGTGTTTATCGGCATCGAAGATAACAAGCCGGAAGCGATAAAAACAATGAACGCAGCGCTTCACCCCGTTAGAAACCCAAAGGAAAAAGTTTCTAACGGGGCAAAAGGGAAATTTTCTAACGGGGTAAAAACTTATGCAGACAGCAACGGCGTCAAAATTGTGCCGGTCAAAACAAAATACCCGCAAGGCGGTGAAAGACAGCTTATAAAAGCGATTCTAAAAAAAGATGTCCCTACGGGCGGAATTCCGCCGATGATTGGCGTTGTGGTGCTTAACGTTGCCACTGTTGCGGCCATAGCGGAAGCGGTCGTTTATGATTCGCCGCTGACCCACAGGGTCGTAACCGTTACGGGAGAAGGAATTGCAAATCCCGGCAATTTCTACGTTCCGATAGGAACACCGGTTGCCGAGCTTATCGAATTCTGTGGAGGATTGACCGAGGAAGCAGTAAAGGTCATTCTTGGGGGGCCGATGATGGGAATAGCAATTGCCGATTTGACAACGCCTGTTACAAAAACCACCGGGGCTATAACCGTTCTAACAAAAAAACAAATCGGCGGAGCCAAATTCGCAGGACGACAAACCCCTTGTATTCGCTGCGGCAGATGCCTGGAAGTCTGCCCTGAACATTTGAACCCGACCAAAATCGCCCATGCGGTAAAAAATAATCTTCCGGACGTAGCAGAAAACTATTATATCAATGCGTGTACGGAGTGCGGCTGCTGCAGTTACGTGTGCCCGGCCAATATAGAACTGACAGGATATATCAAAACAGGCAAAACGCTGGACAGACAACAGATGACAAACGACAGATTGCGTCGCCGTGCCGGCGACGGCTAAACTACTTTGCGGACTCTGCGGTAAAAAATAAGAAGGAAAAGGCAAAATGCCCGAAAATATAACAGTTTCGTCTGCACCGCATATCAGCAAGCCGCTTTCTACCCGCAGTGTTATGATAGATGTCATAATCGGCTTGGTTCCTGCTATGGCGGCAGCCGGCTATTACTTCCGCATCTATGCGCTCATCCTTATTGGCACGTGTGTCATTTCGGCAGTGGCGACCGAATGGCTTTGCAATCTAATCCGCAAAAAGCCCAACTCCCTCGGCGACCTCAGTGCGTTGGTTACCGGCATAATCCTTGCGCTGTCTCTTCCGCCGAGCTTGCCTGTCTGGGCAGCGGTAATCGGCAGCGTTTTCGCCGTCGCAATCGGCAAAATGGTTTTCGGCGGGCTCGGCGCCAATATCTTCAACCCTGCTATGGTCGGCAGAGCATTTTTGACGGCGTCTTTCGGTATGATGATGACAAGCTGGACGGTCCCGGCCACAATCGATGCTGCAATGCCAAAAATCGCCCCGGAAAATATGGTCCACGCAAGGACGCAGGCAACGCCACTGTGGTGGAGTAAGAAGGCCATAAAAGACAAAAATGGAGCTAAAATCTATGACGAACAGCTATTTGCAGCTACGTTCACGGGCGAGGTGGGCGGCTGTCTGGGCGAAACGAGTGTAATTGCACTGTTAATCGGCGGCCTTTATTTATTGATAAGACGAACGATAAACTTTCATATCCCGTTAGCTGTTTTGCTCTCTGCCTTTATCTTTGCTACGATTGCCTATCTTATTGATTCCGACGCCTACGTCCAGCCGGTCTTCCACTTGACCGGCGGGGCAATGTTGCTATGTGTCTTTTTTATTGCTACCGACCCCGTTACCGCCCCTTTGACGACTAAAGGAATGTGGATTTTCGGAATCGGGATAGGAACAATAACGATGCTTATAAGAATTGTCGGAGAATATCCGGAAGGCGTAATGTACGCTGTTCTTTTAATGAACGCCGTAACGCCCCTGATTGACAGGTTCTGCAAACTGGTTCCGGCAGGAGGAAAACCAGGTGTGAAATAAATTAGGTTATCAGGAGATCAGGATACCAGGATGCAGGATACCAGGATGCAGGATACCGGGATGCAGGATACCGGGATGCAGGATATCAGGGGATCAGGAAATCAGGTAGTTCGTAACGTTGCGCCTTTGTGGCAAAAGAGGTTTTATGATGATAAAGATAAAACATTTTATCCAGCAAAGCTGGCTGCTGATTATTTCGTCATTCTTCTTCGGCCTGCTGATAGCGGTGACTAACGCCGGCCTGGATGAGAGAATAAAGCAGAACGAGAAGGACAAACTCAATAACCTAATGAAAGCGCTCGTTACTGATGCCAATGACTTCAAGATAGAGATACAAGGTGTCCAGATACCCGGCAAAAGGGGTAGGGTAACTGAGACGGATATTTACAAGGTCCTTGATGATGACGGGAACATCATCGGCTTTGCATTTGTTGCAGCCGGGGCCGGCTTTCAGGACAAGATTAAACTTGTGATTGCTGTTGACCGCAAATGTGAGAAGTTTTTTGGTTTTGAGGTTCTATCGAGCAATGAGACACCCGGGTTTGGAAGCAAGATTAAAGAAGAGTTTTTTAGCGAGCAATTCAAAGAGGCCCCGTTCGGAAAACTTGACATTGAAAAAGCTGGTAATGCCGAAGATATAGACTCTCAAATAGTAGCAATCACGGGGGCCACTGTAAGCAGTGAGGCAGTAATTAAAATATTCAATAAATATACTGATAAGATAAAAGCACGGTTGCAAAGAGAAGGGCTGATTGGCAATGGCAAGTGACAGACAAGCTGACGCCGGTCTTTATAAGCAAACGCTTCTGGCTGGATTGTGGCGTGAAAATCCGGTCTTTCGGCTGCTATTAGGGATGTGTCCGACGTTAGCGGTTACCGCCGCGGTCAAGCCGGCTTTGACTATGGGTCTTAGTGTCATCTTTGTATTACTGTGCAGCAACATCGTGGTCAGCCTGATGCGTAATTTTCTCAAGCCGCATCTGCGAATCCTGATGTTCACGCTTACGATAGCAACATTTGTTACTATAGCCGATTTGTTCTTGAAGGCGTTTGTGCCGATGATGAGTGAAAGACTTGGCCCGTATGTCCCATTGATTATTGTCAACTGCATTATCATTTGCCGAGCTGAGGCCTGTGCCAGTAAGAACGGCCTCGTCGTAAGTGTTATTGATGCACTGGGAATGGGCGTCGGTTTTACACTTACATTATGCATTTTAGCGGGTGTGCGGGAACTGCTCTCGACAGGTACAATATTGGAGATTCAGATATTCGCTCTGGCAGAAAAAGGCGGTTGGTTTGTGCCGTGGGCTGCGATGAGTATGCCGGTGGGAGCATTTATAACTTTAGGGCTGCTGTTAGGCCTGGTGAACGCGGTCAGCAAAAGAAAAAGTTAAAAGGAAAGATTTATGGATACGCTTAACATTTTAATTATGGGCTTTATATCAATCGTCATAGTCAATAACCTTGTCTTCACGAAGTTTCTCGGCATCTGTCCCTACCTCGGTGTATCGGGCAGAATCGATATGGCCTTCGGTATGGGAATGGCGGTAACGTTCGTTGTAACCCTCAGCGGGACGCTAACGTGGATGATTGACCATTGGGTTTTAATGAAACTCGGCCTGGAGGTCACGCGATACGTCTGCTTCATACTGGTTATCGCCGGTGCCGTTCAGCTTGTCGAAATGTATGTGCGAAAGTTTTTCCCTGCACTGTACGAAAGCTTCGGCATATTCCTGCCGCTGATTACCACAAACTGTGCGATTTTAGGATTGTGCCTGTTTATAAACCTCTGGGAGATTGACAACCTGCTGGAAGCGGTGGTCCTCAGCTTTGGCGGCGGCATCGGCTTTACTATGGCCATCTGCATTATGGCGGGTATCCGGGAAAATCTAAATCTGGCCGACGTGCCGGACTGCCTTAAGGGCGCGCCGATTACACTTATTACGGCAGGGATACTTGCCCTGGCATTTATGGGTTTTGCAGGAATGATAAGATGACAAAAACCCAAAACTTAAAATGAAAAACGCAAAACCAAAATTTAAAACTTAAAATTAAATAGGTTTTGAATTTTGAATTATGGTTTTCAATTTTTAGCTTTAAGTTTTTAGTTTTACAATGATTTTAGCTGATATTTATCAATTGTGGCATGGGGCGTGGCCGGCCGGGGTGACGATGGTGGCTCTGGGCAGCGGCTTTGCGGTGGCGCTTTTGATAGCAAGTGAAAAACTCAAGGTCAAGATTGACCCGAAAATAGAGCAAATCCACGAGGCCCTGCCGCACCTCGACTGCGGCGCCTGCGGTTTCGCCGGATGCAGCTCTTATGCCAGGGCGGTTCTGGAAAAGCCCGAGCTGATAGGAAAATGCGCACCGGGCGGGCCGGAAACGTCAGAGGCAATCGCGGAAATATTGAGCCTGCAAATCAGTAATTCAGGCGCCCTCAAAAGGCCAATCGTGCACTGCCGTGCTCACGCCGACGATAAAACCTACTACGGAAAATATCAAGGCATACCAACCTGCACAGCCGCAAACGTATTAGCTAACGTCCAGGCCTGCAAATTCGGCTGCCTGGGCTTCGGCGACTGCCGGTCGGCCTGCAAGTTCGACGCCCTTGACGTTGTTGACGGCCTGGCCGCCGTTGACTATGAGAAGTGTACCGGCTGCGGCGCCTGCGCAAAGGCCTGTCCACGCAATCTAATTGAAATGGTCCCCTTCGGTTGCGAAAATATGATGACGGTTGCCTGCAGCAGTAAAGAGGCCGGCAAGACGACACGACAAATGTGCAAAGTCGGCTGTATCGGCTGCGGTATCTGTGCCAAAGAAACCGAGCAATTCAGAGTTGAATATAATTTAGCCCGGCTGGATTACGAAAAATACCAGCCCACCGAGCAAACCGAAACTGCTATGAACAAATGCCCAACGAAGGTGATTATCTACGTCGGCAAAACCGCCCCGGCCGCAAGAGAACCGACGCAAAAAGCCGTAAGCGCTTGAACACAACGCAACACGAATATTGGCCACAGAGAACCCAAAGACTCTAAATTAAAACTTTCAAGTTTGGCCGTGAGTTTAGCGCTCGCGGCCTTTTTTGTTGGCATATCAAGGCAAATTCTGGTAGAATACATTTACATATTATGAACCCTTTGCTTTATAAAAGCGAAAGGAATAAAAATGAAAAGGTTCTTTACCCTTGAATACTGGCAAGATGATGCTTGGTTTGTCGGCAAATTAAAGGAAATTCCGGGTGTCTTTAGCCAGGGCAAAACCCTCGAAGAACTAAAGGAAAACATAGTCGATGCTTATCGTATGATGCTTGAGGAGTATGATATCGCTGATAAACACGCGGGCACAAAATCCACAGAACTGGGGGTCGAGGTTTGAAACGAAGTGCCCTGATAAAAGACCTTGTTAAAAACGCCTGTTTCTGAAGCGGCACGGTGGTAAGCACGACATCTATGCAAATCCCAGAAACGGCAAGCAGGCACCTGTTCCAAGACACGCTGAGATAAAAAACTCGCTGGTTCGTCTGATCAAAAAGCAACTCTCAATATAATCGTTCAGCAGAATCTGCTGCGGTGATGCGATACCACAGCTTTGGTCATTCTACGTATTTCTCTGCCCCTTTAGTTTTTATAAGCTCATAGTTCGGCTGCGGGGAAATTAAAATCGCCTCGGTATCCGGTATTGTCTCGATTAAGGCAAGGCCCTTTTCAGCGCCCATCACGCTGACCGCCGTTGCCAGAGCATCAGCATCCGTTGCACTGTTTGCGATAATGGTTACGCTTGACAAACCCTGTGCACCTGCTGCCGTCTTACGGTCTATAATGTGGCTGTGCCGTTTGCCCCCGATTAAAATAAACTGCTGATAATCACCACTGGTTGCAACTGCTCGGTCAACTAATTTCAGCTTCAACAAAAGCCCACCGCCACCGATGCCCTCTACGGCTGTGTTCGGGGCCTGCAATCCCACCAGCCAGCTATCCTTTCGGCCAGCAGGAACACCAAAGCACCGGACATCGCCGCCAATCTCAGCCATTCCGCCGGCAGCCCCGCGTTTTTGCATCGCTTCAATTGCTCTATCAATTGCGTATCCTTTTGCTATCGCGCCCAAATCAATTCTCATACCCTCTACCGCAAACCGTACGCTCATTTCGTTCGCATCGAGTATAAGTTTTTCATAGCCGACCCTGGAGCGGGCTTCTCGCAGCTCAGCATCGCTCGGTGTCGAATTCGCTTCGGCTGCTGAACGCCAGAGGTCCACTAATGGCCCAACCGTAACATCAAACGCACCGCCGGTAAGCTTGCTGAACTCAACGCTTCTTTGCAAAACTTCGTATGTTGACCTGCTGACTTTGACTGCTCTCTCAAAACCGTCCCGGTTCACCTCGCTTATTTCCGAATCGCTCTTGTAGTCGCTCATCAGCTCGTCAACCTTCTGGATTTCCGCAAGAGCAGCGTCAATACATTTCTTAGCTGTGGTCGAATCCGCCGCAACGGCAACGACGCGGGTGAACGTTCCCATAACCAGCCGATGGCCGCTGTCGGCCTCGACCTGACCTTTGGACCAAAAATACAATGCCACAATCAAACAAAGGCCAACAATGATTCCAATAGCAATCCGAACATTTTGCTTATTCATAAAAAACCTTTCCACAGCAAGATTTGATAATTGATACTCGAACAATAATAAATAGAAAGTAGTCAACAATCAATTTATAATGCCGTTGTGAATAAAAGAGAAGTAACAATATTGGCCGAGCGGGTTGAGCGAGAGTTTCTGCCGTTTGTTCGCAGGCCCGGCAGATACATCGGCGGCGAGATAAACCAAATCAAAAAAGACCTTACGCAATGCAGCCTCACGGTCGCACTGTGCTTTCCGGATATTTACGAAGTGGCGATGTCCTATACAGGCCTGGCGATTATCTACGATATTCTCAACAAAATCGACGGTGTGGGCGCTGAACGAGTTTTTGCGCCCTGGATTGATGCTGAAAAAGTTCTGCGCGAGAAAAAAATCCCGCTATTTAGTCTCGAATCCAGAGCGGCGCTAAAAAGTTTTGACATTGTCGGCTTTAGCTTAACCAGCGAGCTTTGCTATAGCAACGTGCTTAATATGCTCGACCTGGCTCACCTGAATATCCGCAGCGCTGCTCGGGACGAAAACGAGCCATTGGTAATCGCGGGCGGCGGTATGGCAAACTGCTGCGAACCTATGGCTGAGTTCATCGACCTGTTCGTGCTCGGCGAAGGCGAAGAAGCTGTAGTTGAGCTGATAGAATTGGTCAAAGCCCACAAAAAAGCCGGTGCAACAAAAAAAGAAATCCTGCTCAACGTCGCTAAAAAATTCGACTGGGCTTATGTCCCTGTCCTTTACACGGGACACGGGGCACGGGGTACGACGCCCAAGCGACGAAACGCTGTTGTCGAAGATTTTGAAAACGCTGCCGCTGTGCTTCGGCCGATAGTGCCGTTTACCCAGGCCGTTCATGAACGAGTCAGCGTTGAGATTATGCGCGGCTGTCCCGGCCGATGCAGATTTTGCCAGGCGAGCTTTTGCAGAAGGCCCGTTCGCTGCCGCAGCGTCGAAAAAATTACGAGTTTAGCAAAGGCCTGTTACACAGCAAGCGGATTCGATACGGTCGGGCTGCTGAGTTTATCAACCGCCGATTATCCGAATCTCGAAGAGTTGGTTGCCGGTCTTCGGGCATATTTTCAAGACAAGTATGTCGGCCTGTCACTGCCGAGCTTGCGGGTCGACAAACACCTGAAGCTGCTGCCATTATTGCTAACTTCGGTGAGAAAAAGCGGCCTGACAATTGCCGTTGAAGCAGCCAGCGAAAGATTAAGACAGATTATCAACAAGCCATTAAAAGACGAAGATTTGTTTGCCGGTGTGGAGGCGGCTTACCAGGCCGGCTGGCAAAAATTAAAACTCTACTTTATGGTCGGTCTGCCAGGTGAGACGCAGCAGGATATAAAACAGATTGTAGAGCTATCATTTCAATTAGCAAAACTACGCAAGAAAATTGACCCCGTTAGAAATTCGAGAACGAGGGATATGGGAGAAAAGGGGAAGATTTCTAACGGGGTTGCCGGCAAAACAGCCAGAATCAACATTACCATAAGCTGGCTTGTGCCCAAGCCGCATACGCCGTTCGGCTGGCTCGGACAAAAGCCAACAGTCTATTTCGAGCAGGCAAAACAGTTAATACTCGAAGAGAAACGAAAACTTCACGCAAAATTCCTCCAGTTTAAGTTCCACGATATAAACCGCAGCGTTTTAGAGTCGGCAATAGGCCGGGGTGACAGGCGCTTATGTGACGTTATCGAGGCGGCCTGGCAAGAGGGGGCAAGGTTCGATTTGTGGGACGAGTGTTTTGGATTCGAGATATGGCGGGGAGCATTTAAGAAATTTGGATTGGATTTGGAAAGTCTCGCACAAAAAGAATTTGAGCAAGATGCGATTTTACCGTGGGAGCATTTAGGTGGGCCTGGGAAGAAGTATTTGCTGGGACACCTTGATGAAGCAAAAGCACGAAGTACGAAATCCGAAACAAAGCGTTTTGAACACTTGAAAATCCGGTTTTTGCAGTATATATTTCTTGCAGCGGTTTTTATTAATAATCAATGTTAAAAGGATAAAGCAGTATGACAAAATACGCTAACTTGATTCCTCTCAATAAGAAGGCTTCTGCAAAATGAGTGAATTTTCGACTGACGAAGTCGAATAAATAATAACCCTTCTCGGCGAAGGTGAATTTGATGATGAAAAAGCTGATTTCGATGTGATTTAAGGCTTACAGCCTGCTTTTAGACAGAACATCCATGTCGGCTTAGTCTTAGCTCTTTGACAAGTTAATCTTTCAGCACTAAACAGAATGCGTCAGCCGGTTTTCGGTAATCGTGCAAATGTTCGATAGCAACGAATTTTGTCAGGCTGTTTCAAAATCACGGCAGCAGCTACGGCAATCAGGCTTGCACTAAGATGAGCAATCGTCATTTGGTTGCTGATGGCAGTGAACGAATAGTGAGTTGTCTGTTCGACTTCTCTGTCGCCAAGACGAGAGAAATACTGCTCGACAATTTGCCTGTTTTTAAATGTTTCTTTGAACTCTTTGCTGTCCCTTGGCACCTTTGAGCGTGCGTCATCGGTAACATCGAGGTATTTTGTACAGCCATAACATTTTCCGGTATCAAATGATGAATGTTTGACTGAGCAGGTATTGTTGAATTTGGCGGCGACTTTTTTGCTTGTCTTTAGAGGGCAGCGAAACTTGATCCTGTCACGATTGCCTTCTGTCCATGTGCCAACCGATTTCATCTCGATACCGGCATCGCAGATGGGGCATCCGTGCAGGCCGAAGGTCTTGTCGTCCTTCTGGTTTCTGGGATTGATGGGAATGTATGCGGCTGATTTCATTTGTTCAACGATGAAGGTGTAAAGCTCTCTGACATCGTATGCCTTGTCGCCGATAAATATTGCGCCTTTTTTGAAACGAAATCTGCGTTTCAGTGCCCTGATAAGGCTAAATGCGGCATCTGCATCTGTGATGTTATTCGGCAGTGTCTTTTCCACCAGGCATATACCCTCTTTGGTGATGATAGTGTGTGTTCTGTATCCCCAATAGAAAATCAGGTCTTGCTTTTGGCCATTTACAACCTGGCAGGAGTAATAGCTCAGAGTTGCCCGCGGATTGCGTCTTGGTTTTTTGGTTTTGTCACGAGTGTTGCGGTTTGGATTTTTGAAGTTGTTTTCTTTTGTAGCTGCCATGACCGGCTTTGAGTCGATGATGAATTCATCGAGAGAAGCGAAGTCACCTTCGATTAGAAGTTGGTTTGCCTTTTGATGTATGGCTTTGAGAGTTGAATTTTTCGTCTTCTGCAAGAATCGATAGAACTGAGATTCGTCAGGCAGATTACCTAATTCAAAACCGCACATTTCCAACAGAGGCGGAATTGAGTTTAGATAATCAATCAGCAACGGAACAGATGTGATACCCTCGAGATGTTTGATTATGAAGGCTCTGAGCATAGCGTGACGTGAGTGGCCTGTAGCCCCGACGCCGTGGTTTCTGTCCTGCAGCGCTGAAAGATCAAGAGCTTGGAAGATTAGATAATATTTTCGCAGCAGCGGAGGGTTTCGAATAAGTTCTTGCAGGTCGTAGAAGAAAGATGTTTGTAAATGTTGCATGATAAAACCTCCTTTGTTTTGGTTGTAAGTGTTTTCCGTAACGATACTTACATAATAGCCAAAATGGAGGAGATTGCAAGAAAATACTGATTGTAAATCATTATTTAATATAGACTTACGAATTTTACAGAAGGCTTCCTGTCTTAGATTAAAAAGGAGGAATTATGGCTCAGAAAATACCACACTCTATGTCTTTTCGGGTTTGTGTTTGTCCCTCTGAAGAAAGAGACTACTTCATCGCACATTGCCTCGAACTGGATGTGCTCGGTGAAGACGAGAGCGTGATGAAGATTTTAGGTAAAATAATAATTGTAATCTCAATTATCACCCTTTTTGCAGCTGGATACTTAGAGGCAGGTCTTCCTCCAG
>JAUVYQ010000240.1 GCA_030603035.1 Phycisphaerae bacterium
TCAGTGCGCCCAAAATGGGCAAACAGGCCTGAAACAGGCCTCGAAAAGGGCTGTGCAGGCCGTCAAAAGCGCTCTGCACCGCCTGAAAACCGGTGCGCACGGTGATGCGACTGCTTTGATGAACACTTTTTCAACGGCCTGTTAGTCTTTTTGAGATTTAATCCTTCTTGCGATTGACCAAATTATTGCTAAGCCGAACGAATAAAACATAACGCCGCTATTGTGCTGAAGGAATGATTGACTTAATCCGAATGTTGTATAGCAAATACACAAAACAACCCCTGCGGCATTTATATTGAGTTGTTCCTTGGATTGACTATATTTATTGGTGATGAATAAATATAGTGGAATAAAATAGAGGGAAAATATTGATATCAATCCCATAAAACCACTTTTGGCCAAAATGTCCAAAAAATCATTGTGCGCATGACTAATAATTTCAGGATTTATTATGCCTGTCTCTTTTAGTAAATTCAATTTATTGTTGAAATCATATTCGCCTACACCGAAAAATGGGTTTTGCATGAATATAATAATTGCGCCGCGCCAGAGTTCAAACCGCGTTCCAAGTGAAGTTGTGGTGTGTCCGGAAAGATAATTTTCAATATCTCGTAACGCATCATCAATTCTATTTGAAACACCAAATGCTGGAATCAAGTAAATAATCATGCTTGCGATTACAAGCATCAAAAAAAGACCCAGCAGCTGATTGCAATTGATTTTGTGCCTGTAGACGTATGCAACCCCAATGACGGTGAATGGTACTGCTACCCAACCTCCGCGAGTGCCTGATAAGATAGAGCCGACCAGTCCGAGAAAAAAGCCTAATACGAATAATAGCTTAAGGTGCAAGTTTTTTTCCTGATTAAATGCCCACAGTAATCCAATTGCACTCATTAGCCCCAGTAGTAGTGATAAGTTTCCGAATTGAATAATCATCGTGAAGCCGCCTGCTCTATCTGCCCCATGAATGAATACTTGCCACATAGCCCACGCTCCGGCTCCACAGGCTCCGATGGATATCCCAGTCCAGAAATATGATTGCTTTGGTGGGTATTTTAATAAATATAATAGAGCGATGCCTGCCAAAACAAATCGGAATGGCTTATCGAATTCTCGTATGCTTAGATCATGGATATATACCCCCAAAAGTTGGACTGCAGCATATCCAAACATGACCGCTAAAATAAGCCAGTCTCCGACCTTGAGTTTAGAGATTTTGAGCGTAATTAATGACGTCATCCCTGCCGCGAGGAGTAGAAGAGCACCCCATGAGTATCCACTTGGTGCAATCAGAGATAATGAGAAAAAAAGGAATACTGCTAATGAGCTATAGGCGGTCTGCCAATCTTGGCGGCCCAGAAAAGTTAGATCTGTTATTTTTTTGAGCATGTCTGAGGCGCTGTATGGTGAATGTGTTTGACGTGTATTATATGTTTGTTTATTTTTGAAGCTTTACCTTCATTTGCGAATGCGTTTTGCTGTCCTCCACATTTGCTTCTCCAACGGCTGGGGCGGTCTTGAACAGTACCCCCTGACGTTGGCACCTGAGCTCAAGCGTCAAGAAGTCCATGTTTGCTATCTAGCCCTCGCTGGCACTCGTTTCGCACTCAAAGCACAGTCTTCAGGGCAGCCTGCTTTGGTTTTCCCCAGTCGTCTGTCTGTCTGGCGTGATTGGCGTACGCTCCAGCGTTGGGTCCAAGAACATCATATCCAAGTCATACACTTCCACAAATCGAGTGATCTGCGTTTGGTTCCACTCTTTTCTTGGTTGTTCCCTGGCGTTCGCCTCGTGTTTACTGAACACATGAACGCTAAAAAGCCTAAGCACTCGTTCTACCACCGCTGGGTGTACAAGCGTTTGCATCGTGTCATCTCGATCAGTGACCATTCTCTGGCCAATAATTTGCGGGCACTCCCAGTTGCGCCGGTCCAGATCGAACGCCTGTACGCAGGTATCAATCTGGAGGTTTTTCACCCCAGTTTGTCTGTCCCTGATCGTACTGCCTTGCGTCGTTCTCTAGGTCTCCAGCCAGATGATGTGGCGTGCTGTTTGCCAGGGCGTATTTCGCCTGGCAAGGGGCATACGGTGTTTGTCGATGCGGTGTTGGAATGGGCGCGCCAGTACAAGGGGGCTGGGCGTGTTCATGCCTTTATTGTGGGTGGTCTCCATGCCAGCGAAGGGGCAGATGAAGGGCTGGTTGAAGCCCTGCGCTCTCGTATTCGTCAACAGGGGGCTGAGGCACGCTTTACCTTCACGGGCTACACGGCCGAGATGCAGCGCCTCCTGCAAGCGATGGACATTGTCTGCATACCGTCTGACCAAGAAGCTTTTGGGCTGGCTTTGGTCGAGGCCATGGCGCTGGGCTTGCCCGTGGTGGGCTCTCGCAGTGGGGCCATTCCAGAAATTCTGGGTGAAAATGGCGAGTATGGGCTGTTGGCTGCGCCGAACGATCCACGTTCTTTTGCCAAGGCACTGGCCCAGTTGGCTTTATCACCAGAATTGCGTCAACGCATCGGTCAGCAGGCTTTGCAAAGGGTGCAGACCACATTCAACCTCACGCAGCACGTGACTCGTCTCAAGCAAATCTACCAACTGTGACCACCCTCTCCGCCGTCATCATCGCCAAAAACGAGGCAGCGCACTTGGCGCAGTGCCTGCAGACCTTGCAGTGGGCCGATGAAA
>JAUVYQ010000288.1 GCA_030603035.1 Phycisphaerae bacterium
CCCAAAACAAGCGTGGGTTGAGGCTAAAAAGTGACTATGATTTTGAAAAAGCACTCGAAATGACTCTCACTGTGCATTATAATGCACTTTTGGCAATTCAAGAAAAACAAAAACTTAAATCAAAGGAGTCATTTCGAGTGAAAAAGAAAATAGCAAAACAATTGAGGCAACGCAAGCGGAAAATTCGCAATCGCCTTGACAAGAAAACAATGCCGGAACATCCCAGTCCAATGCTCAATCCGGGTAATATCCATTACGAGATCTCCGATCGCAACCGGGGCGTTCTCTATGGCGGGATGGGAGCTGTGCAAATGTTGGTCAGGCGGTTGGGACTGGACGAAGCTATCAATCGCCATCTTCGTCTTTTCAAGTTGCACAATCCTTATTTTGAGTCCGACCATGTTCTCAATATTGCTTATAACATTCTCTGCAATGGTGAATGTCTTGAAGATATAGAGCGGTTGCGAAATGACGATGTTTATCTTGATGCAGTAGGTGCCGACCGGATACCCGACCCGACTACGGCGGGCGATTTCTGCCGCCGCTTTGCAGTTGACCATGTTGAGATATTACAGGAGATCATCAATGAAATTCGTTTGAAGGTCTGGAGCCAACAGGGCCCTGAATTCTTCGCCGAGGCGGTCATCGATGCCGACGGCACGATTGCCGAGACCACCGGCGAATGCAAAGAAGGTATGGATATATCGTACAAAGGTACCTGGGGTTATCATCCTCTGGTTGTCTCCTTAGCCAATACCGCTGAGCCGTTGTACCTTTCCAATCGCAGCGGTAATTGTAAAAGCAGTGAAAAGGCAGCACAATATCTGAACAAGGCGGCTGCTTTATCCCGTCGCGCCGGTTTTAGAAAGATTCGTTTTCGCGGCGACACGGATTTCAGCCAGACCAAATATTTGGATGGTTGGGACGATGAAGATATTACATTTGTCTTCGGCATCAGTGCCATGGCTAATCTGGTAAAAACAGCCGAAAACCTCTCAGAAACGGCTTGGGAAGGTCTTATTCGCCGGCCGAAGTATATTATGAAAACAGAGCCGCGTACAAAACCGGTTAACGTTAAAGAGCAGATTGTAAAGGAGCGAGGTTACAAGAATATCCGGCTGCAATCGGAACAGGTGGCCGAGTTCGAGTATCGGCCTGTCAAATGCCGTAAATCGTATCGCGTAGTAGTTCTCCGGAAGAATCTATCGATAGAAAAAGGAGAGGCGGTTTTATTTGATGATATTCGTTACTTTTTCTATATCACCAATGATCGCACGGCCGCCAGAGCAGAGGTGGTTGGCGATGCAAATAATAGGTGCAATCAGGAGAATCTGATAGAGCAGTTGAAAAACGGCGTTCGTGCAATGCGTATGCCTGTTGACGATCTGGTCAGTAACTGGGCCTATATGGTGATGGCGTCATTGGCCTGGAACCTGAAAGCGTGGTACGCTCTATTGCTGCCGAGTAAAGGACGATGGCATAAGAAACACAAGGCAGAAAAGAGAAAAGTCCTTCGGATGGAATTCAAGAAGTTCCGTAATTTCTTTATCATGTTGCCGTCTCAGATTGTAAAAACAGGCCGGAAACTTGTGTATCGTTTACTCGGCTGGAATGAATACTTGGACGTGTTTTTCCGTGCAGTTACAACCTTTCGACGTCCGCTTCGCTGTTAATAAGCGAGCGGATGATGTCGGGGTATGGATGTCCCGATTCGTGCGGACCTTTGACATTTCGAAAGCAGGTTGAATTATGGCGAAGCAAAAATTGGGTACAAAATTCTTAAGCCATCTTTGGCTGACGGCAACCTGTTGCGCCGAAATAATCACCCCGCCAAGGCTCGCCCAGGAAATCGCGGTACGCTTGTTTTGGGACTAG
>JAUVYQ010000353.1 GCA_030603035.1 Phycisphaerae bacterium
CGTAGCGCCGACAGCACAGGGCTACGCTGGCTGCGTTAAATCGGCGCCACGCATAGCTTTATACCCTCAAATCAGGCACATGGGAAGCGACAAGCGAGGTCCTCGGCCGAGAGGTGGCCAGGGGGCTTGACTTTTTAGACATAATCAGCGATTTTTCAGATTTGGTCGCTTTCTACTCTAAACTGCGACAAGTTTTGCGAGGTCCTCGTTTCGCCGGCGAAAAAAGGTCGCAAAAAAAATGTCGATTTTGTTGTTGACAGAGGGTCGCTTTGCCGATAAGTTTCAAAAGAGAAAGGTCGCTATCAGATTGACCGGATTACCAACGCCTTTTCGAAAGTGAGAATGATGAAACAAATTGTTCTAATCCGCAGGGTTAGGAACCTGCTCAACAAGGCCGCCGAGAGGTGCAAGGCCGGAACCCCCAATCGAGCCAATACTCAGTTGAGACAAATCCGCAAGCTCCTCAACGCACAGCCTGAGCTCAAAGCTGGTGATGCATGCGAATCGTCCGAATCATCTTGATCATAATCGCCCTGGTTATTTTTGTATGGCTCTGTTGGCTCAATGTCAACGAGTACCTGGCCCCCCTGGAAATTGTAGAGATATGGAGGTACTAAATCATGCACGAAAAAGACATAAAATTATTCCAAACAGTGTGCTTTTTGGCTCTGATGCAGCACAGAGAAGGACTTACCGCTAAAGCTCCATCATACATCAGGGAAAAAAAGAAGACAGCTGAAAACCCTATAGGAGCGTGGCATATGTTAGGGGGTGACATTCAGTTGCTGGTCTACGAATGGGCGAGACTCTGGAAATTTCCGTTGGACGCCGTGCTCATTGAAATCTCAAGAGAGGCGGCGAAAAAATGAGCACACCCCCAAAAACATTGACAGTAACCGAGTGTCACCAGCTGCTCGATGCGCTGCTGCGCAAAAGAGGCACGGAAAAGCAGTTTAACAAAGGAATCCGAAACTACACAATAGCTCTGCTCATGTTAGACGCCGGCCTGCGAGTAGGTGAGGTAGTGTCACTCACTCAGCAGGATTTAACATATCCAACGCCGCCGATATCGTCAGTGACATTGCAGCCGTATCAGACAAAAAACAAAAGGGAGAGAACGATACCACTGTCAGCCCGGGTCCAGTCGGCTCTTGACGAAATGGACAAAAAGTGGTGGTATCCGACAGGACGACTCCTGCATTATTACGCCTTTTACCGAACCGACCCGAGGGTACCGATCACAACCCGCCAGGTAGAACGGATCATCAGGGCTGCTGCGCTGAAATCTATCGGCCGGCCGGTACACCCGCACGTCCTGCGTCATACGTTCGCAAGCCGGCTGATGAA
>JAUVYQ010000142.1 GCA_030603035.1 Phycisphaerae bacterium
GGTAGCCTTTTAAAGGCCAAATTTCACAATTTCACAGGGTATATGACTACTAATACTAACTAGTGTATCGTATAGTATTAATATGGGCTGTGAAATTGTGAGGTTTGAAGCTTATGGGTTCAATACCAAGTTTTGACCCCGGTACGTTCGAGTTCGGTTTTGACTGCGACGAATGTCAAACCGGACCACGCCCTTGTTTTCTGCCAGGCTCGACGCCGAAATACGTAAAGCTAACGGTCTACACCAACGGCACGTCAATCGCGTCATACATACTTCAGCAGCGTCTTCCCTGGACCTGCCAATACGGGCATGAGCTAATTTTGGGCCGGTGGGTTTGGTGGGGTTCATCGTTGGCGTTGCCTGACTGGAAACTAATTTGCCGGATATGGTGGTTTGTTGATGCCGTCCTTCACCGCTCGTTCAACTACTTTAGTGCACCATCTTGTCAAACCAACGTGCCAAATCTTGAGCTCAGTGGTGACAAGGCCGGCGATTACGCACTAATCACCTGGGATAACCGCATCGACCAAGCCGCTTACGATGCTCAGTTTATATAAATGCCTTTTGATGCAGGACAAAACGACTACGAGGATCTCGTCATCAGGGACTATGGTATGGTACCTGTGGACGAAACGCTGACGGAGCGCGTTTACCCAGGAGACGGCAGGATTAATTTCAAGTTTGCGAATCCCCGGGCAGCGATAAATATTTTGATTGACTTCGATCCTGCCGAGATGTAGAATCTTATTTACGAATAGGCCAGTAGTTCCTCCAGCAAGCTCGGTCACGTCGACGTGCGTGACCGAGTTTCTTTTTTGTCACGTCACAAAGAAAGGACGGTGCAAAATGGCACTAGTAAGATATGGTGGCGGAATCGTTCAAATGAGCGGCAGTATTGCCGGTGACACCTTTGCGAGAAACAGGTACGGCAACTACGCGCGGGCAAGAACAAAGCCCATCAATCCCAACACCAACGATCAAAACGCCGTTAGAGCGGCCGTCGCAATGTTGACTGAGCGATGGATCGAGACGCTGACCGCCCTCCAGAGAACCGCGTGGGGTTTGTACGCTTCAAACGTAGTGATGAAGAACCGTTTAGGTGAATCAGTCCATCTTACAGGCTTCAATCACTACATCAGGAGCAACGCCAACAGGGCACGCTGGGGATTCGCAACTATTGACGACGGCCCCGTAGTCTTTGAGTTACCGGACAAAGACCCGGCCTTCGCATTCACCGCATCCGAGGCAACGCAAAACTTTACAATCGCCTATAACGCTGCTCTTGAATGGGCTAACGAAACAGGCGGCTCTTTCTGGTTACAAGGCGGGCTGCCACAAAACGTTACCCGAAACTTCTACGCTGGCCCGTGGCGTCGCATCCTGCGAATCTCCGGGGCCGATGGTGCACCGCCGGCATCCCCGCACGTCACAAACAACTGGATAGCAATAGCAGAGGGTCAACGTATCTGGCTAAGAGGGCGAATCGAGCGAAAAGACGCCAGAATTAGTGAGCCAATGATCACACAAGTCATCGTAGGAGCATAACCATGCCACGAGATATAACAGACTGTTTAGTTTACTGCTCAGACTGTGGCTGTCGGCTCGAAAGAAATGGTATCTGCCGAATCTGCGGGCATATTGATATTCCACTGTTGCCGGGGATGGTCCCTGACCTGGCCAGTCTGTCGCAACAAGCTGCGACCGCAATACTGACCGGCCCGGAATGTCAGCTGACTCTTGGCAACGTCACAACCGCCAACAGTGCGACCGTTGCAGTGGATCTAATTATCAGCAGTGATCCGGTCACGGGGACACAGCTTGCTATCGGAGATCCGGTTAACGTCGAGGTTTCGTTAGGGCCGTAATTGTGCAGTGGCTAATTGACATCATCAAGGAATGGATCCAGGCCCAGGGCTACGCCTTAGAGTCATGGGTACTGGCTAAAGGCTACGCTACCGAAGCATGGGTCGCGGCCCAGATCTTCGTCTTATTTTCATGGGTCGTTGATCAACACTACTTAACTACGAGCTTTGTCGATCGCGGAGACCCCGCGGCCCACGACTTTATCAAGACTGACTTTACTAGAGACGGTGCCTGGCACGAATTAGATCTCTCTGGTATTGTCCCTGCTGGTGCAAAGGCTGTCTCTCTCGCCTTAACTATCAGAAGTTCCACAGTTATGGCTCTTTGTAAATTCCGCACAAAAGGCAACGCAAATGAAATCAACAGGTCAATGGCCTGGACCCAAGTAGCCAACATTTGGGTTGGTAATGATTTAGTAGTTCCCCTTTCATCCGACAGGAAAATCGAGTACAATATCGCAAATATCGTGTGGACGTTTATAAAGCTAAACGTCAAGGGATGGTGGTTATAATGGCTGAGAGAGATGAACTATACAAACAATTCGGACCGATACTCTTAGAAGCACAGGTACTCGTCCTGCTGGAACAAATCAATATTCTCAGGAACAACCAGGGCATGCCCGAGATCACAGAGCAGGACTTAATAGATTCGCTTAATAATCATCTCAGTGAGATCGAGCCTTACGACTGGATGTCAGAGGATAATCCGTAATGGCAATACTAAGACTATGTGGCGGAATCGTCGATATCACCGGCTCGTTTGCCGGCTCGTATTTTCATCGTGACAAGTACGGCATCCACCTATCCTCGAAGCCACGTCACGTCCAGCAGCTTACGCCGGCACAACGCATACAACGCAACGCCTTTATTACAGCGAGAGCCTTCAGTCACGATCCGAGATTCGTCAGCTACAATATTTACCGGGTGCTCAACGGCCTGCCGCCACAGGCACCGCCACCTGAATACCAGATACCAAACCTTCAAGGACCGGAGTAATCAAATGTGGAACACAATCAAAAACCTTTTCAATCACGAGCGATACCAGACAATCGCTATACTAATTTCCACTATGCTTTTGCTCTGGTGCTATGCATGTGAGTCGAAAGTGACTTCCTTGAAGTCACCAGACCGCCAGGTAACGCGTAAAGAGCTCCGGGCCGAGCTAGACTACCTCTTAGCCGAAGCTGACTATCGTTTCGACAAACTCGACCAAATTGACGCATTTAAACAAACCGTCTTCGAGCATATGCTTCTCTGGTCGCAGACAGGTACCATCAATCCAATGGGAGTCATCGCTTCTTTGCTTGCTGTACTTGGTGTCGGAGCAACTGTTGACAACGTGCGCAAACGCGCGGACCTTAAAACAGAGAAAACCAAAAATGCCGGAACAAATGAGTAATTTACTTTGCTGTCCATTCTGTTTTGAAAGCTGGGACAATATAGGCAACGACAGAAAAGAATGCCAAGAATGCGGTGATGATGTATGTGAGGAATGTATTGAAGATGGATTATGCCCTGATTGTGTTGCTAAAAGGCTAACGGACCTCAAAACCGAAAAATCAAAGAATGCCCAACCAGCAAACCCGTAAGATTCAGCTTACGCACGGCAAGTCTGCCATCGTTGACGCAGATCGGTACAATGAACTTAACCAATACACCTGGCGGGCAGTCAAAAGTGACTATCACTGGTACGCGATTCGCCGATTCACCATTGGGGGACGTACCAGGACTATCAAGATGCACCGTCAAATCGCAAACACTCCACTTGATATGGTATGTCATCACAAAAACGGATACTCTTTGGACAATCGCATAGACAACCTTCAGAACCTTTACCCCTTAGCTCATAAGATGCACCACCAGCTTTTACGTCATTGCAAAAAACAATCTTCTTGACAAAACCTTCTTTTTCTGCGTTACTGCAAAATCAGGGACTCTACCAGCTCAGCAGAACGATCCATTTTTGAGGTAACGCTATGAAACACACAGGTTATGCACAAGCGAAACATTGTCGCTGGTGCCAAAAGCTATACTATGCACTCAACCCCTACGGCAGAGACGGTTTCTGCTCAGCCAGGTGCAAGCAGGCCCACCATCGAGCATACAAAAAGTACGTTACGGCAAAACGCCTGGCAAATAGCCTGGCTGCCACGTCTAAAGTAACGCGAAAGACTAAGTGACACCGAGGGGATCCCGACAATAAAGCAGTTTACCCGTCTACAGTCGATTTTGAGTGCAACTATCGAAATAAGCCGAAAAAGAGCCATATTTACTAAATGGAACAATACAACCAATTACCGGCAAACAGCGACCGAGAAAGAGAATGTACGCGACGTACGAAGGGAAAATAACATTCGTGCGAAGGGAAAGTGACATTCGTGCGAAGGGAAAATAACATTCGTGCGAAGGGAAAGCAGCGAGCGAAACAAATGGAATAACCGGAAGTGGAGCGAGCGAAACAAAAACAGTAATCGAACAATCGCAACAAGGGGAGCGGACGTGAAAAATGGAACAACCGGAAATGGAGCGAACGTAACAATATCCGGTACCCGAAAATCGAGACAGGGGGAGCGAGCGTGAAAAATGGAACAATCGGAAGTGGAACGAATCGCAACAAAAGGTATATTCGAAAATCGAGACAGATGGAATCAATCACCAAAACCCTTCCCCACGCTGGTCTTTTTCTTTTTTCGTTCCGCCCTATCGGGCGGCTGGGGGAGTGCCCCCGTCCCCCCCTAAAGCCCGCCGTCCATAGTTATCGCAACAAGTCGGTCCCACCCTAAAGGACTAAATCGCCAGGCCGGCGGGCAAATACAAAAAAAAGACAAAACGTCCCCGCTGCGCGGGGACATTCCCAGTTCGCAAGTCCTGTAAATTCGCCAGTTCATGCCGTGGTTAAGCCCCCGCCCCAACCCCGAACTGCTAATAGGCCGGCCAATCAGCAGTTCCCTGCACCGGCGATGGTTAAAAAAGCCATCCCCGATGGCCCAAAAGACTTCGCCGGTGCAGGGAAGGCGGAAATCGGCAAACGGCAGCCGACAACTATTTTACCCCGCGACCGCGCTTCGCACAGGCCGCGGGAAAGACAAATCCCCCAGCTAGCTGCGGTCTGGGGGACACAACTCCGGCGGCTGGCTGCTGTCCGCCGGAGACAGGGACAATAAGCTGCGTTGCTTTTTCGTAGCCTTCGCGTTGCTCCCCCGTAGACCTCGGACCCAAAATGCTGAGCTATTCTCTCCCCCTAACGGTTTACGAGGGGGAGAGCCTATCTCAGCCTGCCCAGGAGCGGCGATCTCCATTCGAGGCATACCATTTCACCCCCTTTTTCGCCTCCGCCAATTCAACTATGTCGCTTTCCACGTAGAAGGCGACTTGCGAATAGACTGCGAATAGAAAACAGGTCGCAAAATAAATGTCGGTTTTCCCTTGACAAGTGAGTCGGTTTATGGTATAGCCTGGAACTAGTTATGTCGGTTTACTAAATTTTCAAGAAAGGAGCTAAAAAATGCACCTCAGTAAAATACTATTATGGCCAATTTTGTTTTTTTTGAACTTCTGGATAGCAGTATTACGAGTCGGAAAGGAGCCAAAATCATGACTGTACATCACTATCTTACAGATGCTGCGAGGGTAATCGCCCAGACTAATCTAAGCAGCTCAGGGCCTTATGCCCTTTATGCTCGCGAGTACAAACTGGTATGCATACCCTGCCGCATGAAAACGCAGCACCATCTCCGTATTTTGGATGTCACACCGCTGGAAATTACAAAAGGCCTGACACCTGCCCGCTGGAACTTTTTGGACGGCATGCTCCGTCATCTGGCCGAGGAAGGAATAATCAAATGACAGCACTACAAACACTCACTGTACTTGAATCAAATCAATTATTAGACCGGCTCTTGCGTGATTCTGGAACCTTGCGGCAAAAGAGGCTGGGCATTCGCAACTACGCTATGGCCTGTCTTATGCTCGATGCCGGTCTAAGAGTCGGCGAACTTGTAAAGCTCGTCTATACCGACCTGATCACGATGAGTCAGCCGGTGACATCACTTCGAGTCCTTGCCGTCAACACAAAGACCAAAGCTGAACGGATTATCCCACTGTCTCAGCGAATCAAATGTGCGACCGAGAAAATGCAGACTCATTGGTGGAATCGCTACTACGAAGGTTTTTACAGCTATGCCTTTTTCGCCTGCGATTACGGCAAACCCCTGTCCGTCCGCCAGGTCGAGCGAATCATCGGCTACGCTGCAATCGCAGCTATCGACAGACCGATTCACCCGCATATTTTGCGTCACACTTTCGCGACCAGACTGATGCGAACAACCAACATTCGCATAGTCCAGACCCTGTTAGGTCACAAACAGCTTACTAGCACACAAATCTACACCCACCCCAACTCCTGTGACTTGTTTGAAGCAA
>JAUVYQ010000077.1 GCA_030603035.1 Phycisphaerae bacterium
AAGAAAGGATTCAAATACATTGTGAATTTCAGCGGCGACAGCCGATTGAGCAAGGTTGATATTGTTGATGTTGATTTCGACCCTGACTCCAGTAATGCAATTACATTTGACTATCTTGGCAGCCCTTACAGCGGAGCAGGAACTACGAACCCACTTAACAGCGGGGTAATTAGCCTGCAGGCGGGTGGAACGGCCATGACGATTACCGTCGAGCCGGTTACGGGGTTCATATCGATTGAGGACTGATGGGAAAAACGTAAATGATAAATTGGAAATTGAAAACCCAAGGCCTGCGGCCGATAGGACTGGATATAGGTCATAATTCCGTCAAGATGATTCAACTGGTCGGAAACGGGGGGCACATAAGAGTCCTTGCGGCAGATAAAGTTCGCGTTGACCCCGGTATAGACGGCGATGGGGAAGAAAGAAGAAGCTTTGTCATTTCGGCGATAAAGCGGATGCTGGCGGAGGGTAACTTTCGCGGACGAAATGTCGTGTCGTGTTTGCCGAATGACAGATTGAAAATAACGAGTTTGCGATTGGCGGAAGCAGAGAGCGAGAAAATCGAGCAGGCCTTGAAAAAAGAAGTTTCGCAGCGTTTCGGATTGGATCCGGATAAGGACGCAATTAACTACGTGCTTGCCGGCAATGTTCAGCAGGGTGATGAAATTAAGAATGAGCTGATACTGTTTGCAGCAGATAATGAAGCAATAAAGAGCCACATTGGGATGCTTGAGGAAGCCCGGCTTAGGCCGGTGGGCATAGATACGATTCCGTGTGCATTGTTCAGGAGCTTTGAGAGGTCGCTGAGGCGGCAGGAGGATAGAGAGCAGACGGTGGTTTTTGTGGATGTTGGAAGCCGCTTTACCACCGTGGTGTTTGGTCGTGGAGGAGAAATTAGCTTCGTTAAGCAGATACCGATTGGCGGGGAGAAATTTAATCGGGAAATCGCAGCAAGATTAGGTATTAGTGTCAATGAAGCAGAGATGCTGCGAGGCAAGCTGAGAATGGAACGGTCGGCAAGCGCTGAAAGAGGTCTTTGGGCGCCGGCATCAGACGCAACGGAACAAGGCGGCAGCGTTCCGATTTTGCAAGGAGGGCAAAATCGGGTCCCTCTCGACGCATCGACCCGACAGGTTATGGTTGATGCAATAGGGGTGGTTGCCGAGGAGCTGGCAAGAGAGATATCACTGTGTTTTAGATATTATACGGTAACATTCAGGGGCAAGCGCGTGGAGCGGGCGATTTTTGCCGGCGGGGAGGCATACGAAAATATTTTGCTTAACGTTTTGAGACGCCAATTGACGGTTGAGATTGAGGTGGCTCAGCCGTTGAAGGGCTTTGATATGATGAATATAAATTTTGATAGTGACAGGCGAGGCTTGCTCTGTGAGTGGGCGGTAGCCGTGGGGCTCAGTCTTAAGGGCTGGGACGGAAATTGATTTATGAGAGAAATTGATTTTCTTCCAAACTGGTATACAAGCGGGAGGCGGCGGCAGATTAGTTATCGCACGCAATGCGTCGCTCTGGGCGGTGTATTTGTGGTGATGATGGTGTGGAGCTTTGTTGCCGCCCGCTCGATTTCAAAAGCCACGGCAGAGCTTGCTGAGGGGACAGCGGGACAAGTGGAAGTGGAAAGTGCATCACGAGAATTCGCCGCCGTTAAAAGCGAAGTAACAGGGCTGCAGAAAAAAGTGAAATCTATAGAAGAAATTGATTCCAGAATTGATGTCGCAAGTGTTTTAGCTGAGGTGAGCTTTTTGATTGGTGAAAAGATAGTGCTTAACAAAGTGGAATTCGGCGCTGAGAGGTTTGCAGGCAAGCAAGAGGGCAGGCCAGGCAGTGGTTCTGCTGTAAGAGCGGCTCGGGCTGGGTTTGGCGGGAAAGGCGCACCGTTGCTGGGCGACGTCAGATTTAAGGTGGTGATAGGCGGGGTGGCGGCAGATGCGGGCAACGTAGCAGCGTTGATATGCAAGTTGGAAGATTCGCCGTATTTTTGTCAGGTTTACCCGTCGTTTTCACGAAACAGGAAGATAAAAGTGAGAGCCGCAGAGGATTTGCAGGTAAGTGAGTTTGAGATAAGTTGCTATCTGGCAAATTATCGCGAAAAGTAAAAGGTAAAAAGAAAAAATGCTGTTTCGAGAAAGACAACAAATAGCGATATGTATTGTAGCTGGAGTAATGGTGGCCGGGTTTGTGCTGTTTCGGTATCTGCCTTTACAGGGAAGAATAAAAGCTGTCAGGCAAAAAAGAGCTGCACAGACACTTGCTATCACTAAAGCATGGCGACAGAGGGGACAACTGCCGGTCCTCAAAGAACAATTGCTGAAACTGCAAAAGGCGGTTGGAAACCATGAGGCAAATATACCTGCGCAAATGGCCCTTGGCACGTTTTTGCACAGAATCGCTGATTTGATGAATGAGCATCATCTAAAAGAGCAAGTGGTTGTGCCCGGTAAGGAAATAGAGGTGGATGAATTGAAGTGTATACCGGTGAATATGCAGTGTAAGGGAAGATTGAAACAGATATTCGAGTTCTATAGACGAATGCAAGGACTGGATAGGCTGGTTCGCATTGAGCAGGTGAAACTTGTGAACGATAATGATTTCAGCGGCGAAGTGAGTATGCAGACAAAGGCGTTCATTTATTACAGGGGCCAGGCCAGGCAGGGATAAGAAAAAAAATAAAAAGCAAAACGGAAAAAGAAGATATGAGGCAAAATGTGAGAAATAATGGCAAGGGAGCCAATAGGCTTTTTAGTCAGTTGGCGGCAGAGAAGAAAAAGAGCGTTGCGGCATTGTGCTTGATTGCACTGATGGCCTTTATGTGGGTCAGGGTGCTCATGAAAAAGACGCCGGAAAGCGCCAAGGCGGCAGTGGGACAAGAGGAGGTAAAGCCCAATACATCTGAATTAAAAATATCTTTTATAGAGCTGCCGGAAGTTGCAGGCCGCAATGATGCACTTACGAGGGACTTTTTTGCTGCAAACGACTGGCAGAGCTTTATGAGTGGTGGAGAAGTGAATGTCGTTTCAAGAGATGGTGATGAAGAGATAATCAAGCGAGTTGCAAAGAAGCTAAAGCTGGAGGCAATAGGGTTGGGCAAAAATCCCCAGGCCTTTATCAATGATAAGCTGTTAGCCGTGGGGGACAAGTTGCTCGTCGCCGAAGGAGCCGATACGTATGAATGTGAAGTAGTTGGAATTGAAGAAAAGACGGTGTCTATAAGATGTGGAGAAGCGGAAATAACGTTGAAACTTACACAGGCGTCAATAACTGATTATTGATTGTTGATAAATGATTATTGAAAGAAGCATTAAAAATAATCAATAGTCAATAATCATTAAAAAAAGAGGAGCTAAATTATGTATTGCGAAAAAAAATCAAGTTACAAAATCAAGAACAGAAAAGATTTGTTCGTATGGGGCTTTGTATTGGTTGTGATGGCAGCGATTGCAGTTGGCAGCGCTGGGCAAGGCCCGATTGAGGCCGGTGCCAATAAAGGTATCGAGCCGACAGGTGTTGATGTAGGCAGCGGTGGAGATGTTTCCGCAGGTGGAATGGTTCAGTCATTCGCCTTCGATAAGGAAAAGGTTAAGACAATCAAAGATGCGCTTCGGGTTTTGTCGGCTCTGTATAAGAAGAATATAGCGCCATCGCCAAACGTTGATGGGGTATTGGGGTTTACGCGCCTCTATAATGTAACCTTTGAAGAAGCTATGGACGCGATTCTGGGCGCGAACTTCAAATACGAACAGACCGGCAATGTAATCAAGGTGTACACCAAAGCCGAATACAAAAAGATTAAAGAAGACGAGAGCCGAATGGTGCACAGGGTCTTTACCTTGTACTACATCACTGCCGCAGAGGCGGAAAAGCTCATAAAGCCGGTGCTGAGCAGTGCAGGGCAAGTCCAGGCCAGCACTCCCGCCGAGCAGGATATATCCGGTGGTGGTGGGAGTGGTTCCAGCGGAGGAAGCTCGCTTAGCGGTGGCGGTGGCGGCAACAGCTTGGCGCTGCACGATACCATTGTTGTCTATGACTATCCTGAGAACATTGCTAAGGCCGAAGAGGTGATAGTTGCGCTTGACATCAGGCCGAAACAGGTACTTATCGAGGCAACGATTCTCAGCGCCACCTTGACCGAAGGAATGTCACTTGGCATTGACCTGAACCTGTTAGGTGGTGTCAGCCTGGACGGTACCGCGGCAACGCCGGATATTAGCTCTGGCGACACAGTTTCCAGAGGTACCGTTGCGTCTTTGCCTATTGCGCAAGTAGCCGCGGGAGTAGTCGGTTCGGCGCTTGAAACTTCCGGTTTTGCCGGTGTGGGAGGCGACGGACTAAGAATAGGCATAACCACCGGTAATGTTGCAGCGTTTATAACCGCGTTGGAATCTGTTACCGATGTCACGGTTCTTGCTAATCCCAAGATTCTGGCGCTAAACAAGCAAGAGGGCTCCGTTCTGATTGGTACTAAGACGGGATACAGGTCTCAAACCACACAAACGCAGATTGGGGAGACTGAGAAAGTTGAATTTCTCGAAACGGGTACGAGGCTGGTATTCAGGCCGTATATCGGCAATGATGGCTACATCAGGATGGACATTTATCCTAAGGATAGTTCACTTACGCCAGGTAGTGATCCTCCGGAAGAAATCACGACCGAGCTGAAGACTAACATTATTGTAAAAGATGGCGAAACAATTGTCATTGGCGGTTTGTTTAGAGACTATGTAAGAACGACACGGCGACAGATTCCATTACTTGGTGACCTGCCGCTTATAGGGGCGGCATTTAGAGGCACGACTGACAACAACGTGCGCCAGGAAGTGATAATTATGCTTACGCCTCATATTATCACCGAGTCGGAGGACACCGAGGCAGAAGCGAGAGCAGCCGACATCAGTCGTAAACGGTATGGCGCCCGTATGGCGATGCAGTGGGCTGGCAGAGCGAGATTGGTAGAAGACCGTTACACAGAAGCCGTGAAGCACTACCTTGATGGTGATAGCAAGGCGGCACTGGATAAAGTGAGCTCAGTACTCGAGCTTCGCCCGACATACCTGGAGGCGCTGCGGCTGAAAGAAAGGATTATCCGTGAAACAGCCCCTGATGATGTGGCAACAATAGAAAGGGTTATGCTGGATGTTATTGAGCGGGAAGAGGCAAACAAGTGGATGAGAAGATAACGGATGCCGGATGACAGACGACGGATAACGGAGAAAATTGAAGGGAAATTTAAGATGCTGCGGAAAACAACAATCGCGGCGATAACAGTCGTGCTGGCTGTCTGTGCGGGCTGTGAGTCGCAAGCGCAGAGTAAGAATGCTGCCAGGCAAAGATGGGACAAGACCTCTGCGCGTATCAAACTTACTTTAGCACAGCAGCAGTACGACGCAGGAAACTATGACCGGGCAGCCGAAGCCGTACAGCGGTGCCTCAGTACCGACCCTAACAATGCTGCGGGCCAACTGCTGTACGGTAAGCTGCTTTTGGGAAATGGTCGGCGCAACGAGGCAATTGGGCAGCTTAGTCTTGCTCTGCAATTGGACGAAAAGCTTCACGAAGGCTGGTACTGGCTGGGCGCAGCGGCAGAGGAAAACAGAGACTACAAAAAAGCTTATGAGCATTACGGAAAGGCGTTGTCGCTGGAACCGACAAACGTCGATTACATCCTTGCCGTTGTTGATGTACAGGTCGCTCAGAACAATTACTCCGAGGCCGCAAAGCTGCTGACCCGGAAAATGTCGGCCCTGCCGCGCGATGTGTCGTTGAAAGTCGCAGCGGCGGAATTGATGGGCCGGACGGGAAAAAACGGGCGGGCTATCGAGCTTTACAAGCAAGCAATGCTTATGACAGGTGATAATGGTGGCATAGCTGAAGCGCTTGGATATTGCTATGTATTCAGCGGCAAGTGGGACGAGGCGGCAGAGATTTTCGATAGTCTGCTCAAGCAGTGCCGGGATGAGCAGAAAAAGAAATTGTATCTGCAGGTGACGGCACTGTGCAGTATGAACGGAGGCCAATATGGCAGGGCTGTTAATTGCTACAGTCAATTAAGCATCGAGGAAAGGAACAACGCTGAGATTTGGGTAAAAATGGGTCAGGCGGCATTGGGGGCAGGGGCATCGAACAGGGCCTTTATATGTGGGCAAAAGGCGTTGGCTTTGCAGCCGGGCTATACCGATGCGATTGCACTGGTTGGCTGCGCACAATATGCCAACGGCGATTACGCCGCAGCACTCAAGAGCTTTGAAAGGATAGCGGCAGATAAGAAGAATGCGGGTTTTTCGTGGCTTATGAGGGCAAGATGCTATGAGCAGCTCGGCCAATCGGACAAGGCCGAACGAGCATATAAAAGGGCACTGCAAATAAATCCCAGCAGTGAGCTGGGAGATTTCTTAGCCAGAGGAAAGGACATCCGGGATTGGTGATTAGCGGCTGGAAATTAAATAAAAGTAAAAAAATTAACCGCAGAAAACGCTGAAAGCACAGAGGAAAGACAAGAATAAAAAGAAAGAAGTTGGATTCCTGCTTTCGCAGGAATGACAGTATTTAAAATCTCTGCGTGCTCCGCGGTCTCTGCGGTAAAAAATTAGGAGCTGTAGGTTTGAAGTTCAGAAGAGACTTATATGTGATAGTTACAGGCATTGTGGCAGTTAGTCTGTTTATAGGGGGCCTCGCCGGGTGGCTGGACTCTGGCACGGAAGAGGGTTGGCGTTTTGCCGGCTATGTGCAACGGGCCCCCGTTGTGCTGGTGTGCTACACCATCGGGGCTGTGAGCGTAATTTGGCTCGGCTGGTATTGGCTGAGGCTGGCTGGGGAAATCACGTCCATAGCCCGGCGGCTCAAGAAGGAAACCGGCGATTGTAAGTCGAAAATCTCGAAGATCCGGCGTCTTTATGACGGAGAAAATCGGAAATCGAAAATCAGCAAAATTGACGAATTGAGTGAGGCGATTGGAGAGCGGATTGACAGTTACTCTAATGTAATAGCTGGGCTCGAAAAGCAAATCGAGGATTTGCAAATTCAGATTCAACTAACGCAGCGACAAAAAAGAAATATTGAGGCGATTATATACGGCATCCGCGATGCCGTTATTGTGATTGATGAATTTGATAGGTTATTGATGGCAAACGAAGCGGCCGGCGGGCTTTTCAATTTTGATTTCAGAAGTTCGCAGCACAGACCCATTGACGAGCTTGTCCGTAGCGAAGAGGGGAACGCAGGTAAAAATGAGTTTGTAGATTTCCTGCGCCAGAGCAGACAAAGTAAAGTACGAGCAGCGAGACGGGAAATCGAATTTTCAGAGGCAAGAACTTTCGATTGCATTGTTTCGTGTGTTCACGATGAGAGGGAGCAGATTTGCGGGGTCGTAGCGGTGCTGCATGATATTACGCGTGAGAAGGAAATATCACAAATGAAAAATGATTTTGTAAGTCAGGTCTCGCACGAATTAAAAACGCCCCTTGCTTCTATCAGCGCCTATTCGGAAATGCTGCTTGACGGTGAGGCGAAAGACGGCCGGATGAGAAAAGAGTTTTACTCGGTGATTCAAAGCCAGGCACAGAGGTTGAATCGGCTGATTGAAGACATTCTGAATACTTTACGAATAGAGTCGGGCCTGATAAAGGTGGAAAAGGCGCCTGTCAGCTTGACGATACTAATAGAAGAACAGTTGCAAATGATTAAAAGTTACGCTGAAGAAAAGAATATCGAGATTATTGGACAGAAGCCGATTGTTTTCGACCAGGTGTATGCAGACAAGGATATGATTTCGCAGGTTATCGTCAATCTGCTGAGTAACGCCGTTAAGTATACTCCCGGCGGGGGTTCGATAAAAATTGAAACCGAGGTTGATGAAACCGCGAACGTAGCGCGAGTTAGCGTAATTGATACGGGAGTTGGAATTCCCGAAGATGAAATCGAACATATCTTTGATAAATTTTACAGGGTTGGTGCAAACGAAGGTCAGGCAAAAGGGACAGGGTTGGGACTTAACCTTGTTAAACAAATAATCGAAAAGGTTCACGATGGCCGGGTGTTTGTTACAAGTGAGCCCGGCGTGGGGAGCACTTTTGGCTTTGAGCTGCCTCTGGCAAGGAGAGGAGCAGTCGAAGCAGTAGTGTAAAAGCAGCGGATAGTAATAGCGGGGGGGAAAAATCATACGCTAAACGCTAAGAATTGAGGAGGCAGAACAATGGCGGAAAAGAAAGTTTTAGTTGTGGACGACGAAATACATATCGTTCACGTGGCGGCGATAAAGCTTCGTAATAACGGTTATGAGGTTGTAACGGCAACGAACGGCGCTGAGGCCTTTGAGCTGGCTTGTTCGGAGAAGCCGGATATTATCGTTACGGATTTTCAGATGCCGGTTATGACGGGACTGGAGCTTGTGGAGAAAATCCGGCAGAACGAGGAGACGAAGGATATACCGGTAATTTTGCTGACAGCCAGAAGTTTTGCTGTTTCGGAAGAGCAGCAGGAAGATTTGCAGATATCGGGGTGTCTTAGCAAGCCGTTTAGTCCCAAGGAGTTGCTGGAAAACATCGAAGATATTCTATATCAGAGGGCGGTAATTAATCGTGAGGCGTGAAGCGAGATACGAGATACGAGATGCAAAATACGAAATTGGATACAATCAGGAAAAGTTTAAGTTCGCCGCAGCTACGCAAGTTTGAGAGGTTTGCCGGTAAGGTAAATAAATTCGGCGTTAATTTTGCAGTTTGCAATGCCGACGGCGAACTTGTCTTGCTGTGCGAGGGCGGTAAATTCAAAAGCAGCCGAAAACAGTTAATAATGGCAGGCCGGCGAGCTTTAAGCAAAGAAGGTGAGGAAAGCTGCGTCGGGACAGAGACGCAAGTTTGCCGATTCGGCGAGACAAATCCGGTTTTGGCTGCTGTTCTAAAACGTGGGAGCGAAGCTGTTGGAACAGCTCTGATTGAAATGGATACCGGATGCTCGAATCAAGAATCCATTTTCACTGAAATGCTTGGGCTTTTAGCAGAGAATTTTCAAGCCGAGACAGAAGCCGAAGAACAAATTGAAATGGTCGGCACTGAGCTGGCACAAACATACGAGGAGCTGGTGCTGCTTCACAAGCTCAGCACAAATATGAAGGTTACCGAACCGGACGCCAACTTTCTGCAAATCGCTTGTGACAACTTAACCGAGATTGTCCCCGTCGAAGGTATCGCAGTAGTGCTGGAAAAGACTATAGAGGACGAAAAGCAGCTGGTTATAACTGCCGGGTCGGGATTGATAGATATAGGTGAGCGGATGGCAGCTATTTTACACAGCCGGCTGGTGGAGGAAATAAACGGCGGTAAGGATGCCCTTCTGGACAGCGAAGTGGATTCGCCTTTCAAATATGATTGGTCGGACAACATAAAAAATATTATTGCGGTACCTTTATTCGGTAAAGACAGGATGGATTCCCATTTTGCAGAAAGAACTCGAAATGGCAGCTGTGTAACAGGACTGATGGTTGCAATAAACAGAATCGATAAGCAGGACTTCGACAGCACCGACGTAAAGCTATTTAACTCGGTGGCCAATGGATGTGCGGTGTTTGTCGAGAACGGCAGGCTGTTCAAAGACCTCGAAGAATTATTTATAGGTTCGTTGAAAGCACTAACAAGCAGTATTGATGCCAAGGACCCGTACACGCGAGGCCATTCTGAAAGGGTTGCATTTATCTCACGATGGCTTGCGGAAAAGCTCGCCGAAAAAGAGTTATTGGAAGAAGACCAGATACACAAGATTTATTTGGCTGGATTGCTGCACGATATAGGAAAAATAGGAATAGACGAAGTGGTATTGTGCAAGAAGGGTAAACTAACCGAGCAGGAGCTCAGCCGTATAAGAAAGCATCCATCGATAGGGGCAGGTATTTTACGTGAAATAAAACAGATGCGTGATATCGTGCCGGGCGTACTGTGTCACCACGAGCAAGTCGACGGCAAGGGATATCCCGGCGGTTTAGTCGGTGAGCAGATACCGCTGACAGGCAAAATTGTTGGATTGGCGGATAGTTTTGACGCAATGACATCAAAACGAACTTACAGACGCGCACTGACCGTAGAACAAGCACTGGCGGAAATAGAGAAAGGATTGGGCACGCAGTTTGACGAGAAAGTCGGCAGAGTATTTATCAACAGCGACGTCTATCAGCTATGGGACATTATGCGGGACAGTTTCAGCGAAATTTATGGGAGAAGTAGTTCAGTAGAATATGGCACTGCTGCTGTGGGGACTCTAATCAGATGAGAATAAAAACGCAAGATTATAACAATGTTACGGTCGTTGAATTGCAGGGTGAGCTGGACGGTGATTTTGTCGAGCTGTTCCAAAATACAATCACCGATATAATTGCCGCACACAAGGCCGGCATTGTGCTCGATATGAGCGGCGTGGGGTTTATTGATAGTGAGGGATTGGAAAAATTGTTGTGGTCGCGGGACTACTGCAACGAGAACAAATCCGAGCTTAGATTAGCGGGGCTTGATGAAAACTGTGCGAAGATTCTGGAAATCACCCGACTTGAGAATGAATTCGACCGCTACGCGGAACTTACCGAGGCGGTAAAGAGTTTTGCGTAGAGAAAGGCATTGATTAAAGATTATTGATTATTGAATTATCGATTATCAACAGGTAGAGCTATGGGTCAAATAGCGGTGGAAAACAAAATGCAGCTTGGGCAGCTTCTGCTTGCGCGTGGTGTTGTGACGGCTGAGCAGATTGAAAAAGCCCTGGCTGAACAGAAAGAGAAGGGCCATTGCAGACTGCTCGGCGAGCTTCTGGTCGAGATGAATTACTGTACGGAAAATCAGATAGCCTCGGCGCTTGCAGAGGCGTACGGCGTGCCTTATGCGCAGGTTAGTCCGAAGATATGTGACGCAAGGGTGCTTGAGATTCTGCCGAGGGACTTTCTCGAAGAACATATTGTTTTGCCGCTCTTTAAGGTTGGAAATGGCCTTACGGTGGCGGTGAGCGAGCCGACGAATGTGTTTTTGATGGATGAAATAGAGCGTATAAGCGGCTGTAAGGTTCAGATAGTCTGTTCGACGACCAAGGACATCAAGGCCACGCTGCAGACATATTTGCCGGCGGCCAACGTCTTTGTCATTGATGATATTATCGACGATGAGGGACTGGAAGATTTTACGCTGATAGAGAATATCACGGAGGACATAAGCAATCTTGAGGAGATAGCAGGCCAATCGCCGGTTGTAAAACTGGTCAATTATTTGCTTTACAACGCCGTGCGGGAGAATGCCAGTGACATTCATATCGAGCCGGACGATAAGAAACTGCGCGTCCGGTACAGAGTCGACGGCAGGATGTATGAGAAGATACGTCCGCCTCATCAGATGCACTCGGCGATTGTTTCGCGCGTCAAGATTATGGCTGAGCTGGATATTGCTCAGCGGCGTCTGCCGCAGGACGGCGGGATTCACGTTTTAGTAGAAGGCAGGCCCATCGATTTGCGGGTATCGGTCATGCCGACCAACTTTGGCGAAAAGGTAGTTATCAGAATTATCGACCCGCAGAAAGTGCTTTTCAATCTCGAATCGCTTGGATTTACCTATGAAAACCTGCAGCTGTTCAGGGAAGTAATACAATCTCCGAACGGCATAGTTCTGGTGACGGGGCCGACCGGTTCGGGAAAAAATACCACCCTTTATGCGGCACTTACTGAGTTAAATAGCGAAGAGGTCAACATCTGCACGGTTGAAGACCCGGTCGAGTGCAATATAGCTGGTATAAATCAATTTCAAGTGAACAAGGGTGCCGGCTTTGAATTTTCGACGGCGCTGCGAAGTTTGTTAAGACAGGACCCGGACATAATAATGGTTGGTGAGATTCGGGATGAAGCGACAGCCAATATCGCCGTTCAGGCGGCTCTGACGGGCCATCTGGTTCTGTCGACTCTGCATACAAATGATGCGTCCGGAGCGGTAACGCGTTTGCTGGATTTGGACGTTGCCTCTTATCTTGTAAGCGCTTCGCTGATTGCTGTTTTAGCTCAGCGGCTGGTGCGAAAGATATGTCCAAATTGTAAGACGGACTATAAGCCGTCTGTGAGCATAAAAAAGGTGGTTGAAAAGTTGGGCGGTGAGGCCGTGAAATTTTATCGCGGTGTAGGTTGTAAAAAATGCCGGAACACCGGTTATGCCGGCCGGATTGCCATTCACGAACTGTTTGTGCCGAATGAGGAAATTATGGAAATGATTAATGAGCGGTCGAGTTTGAAAAAAATGAGAGCCAGGGCGCTTAAAAGTGGAATGGTTCCTTTGCAATTAGATGGGATTGAAAAGGTAAAGGCGGGCATTATATCCATCGAGGAAGTATTAAGAACAACCGAAGCAATGGACAATGAGAATGGCCGTTGACAATTGAAAGTTGGAAAACTGATAAATGTCTGTGTCAGCAACAGAAACTACAGAAAGAGTTGATTTTACAGGTGAGAGCCCCCCCCCAAAGCCCGCGGGTTCCCAAACGCAAAATGAGCGTCTCGCGGCCCGGTCACAAGCTGCGGTCCCGGTGCAGCGGCGGCCCTATACGGCAAAGGTAAAACAAGCGGAGCTGATACTGTTCACGACGCAGCTGTCAGTGATGCTTGACAGCGGGGTGGTGCTTAGCGAAGCTCTG
>JAUVYQ010000230.1 GCA_030603035.1 Phycisphaerae bacterium
CTTCCCTGTATATTTCAGTTTCCCGCTTTGTAATGCGACCAGGTACTGCAAGAAATATAATAAGAGCTACAATTATTAACAAAATACTTATGAAAATTATTAATACCATAACGCATGATTTAGTGGAATTCAGAATCCAGGTCCCGGATATACTCGGCCATGTGATCCTCGCGACCTTTCTGGTAAGCATCGCGGAGCAGGGAGAGGATAATAACCCTGATGGCAGTATGCAGGTAAGGGGAGTCGGAAAATTCAAGGAGACTGACGATTCGCGAAGCAGCCTTGAAGGCTATATTTTTAAACATGGCAAATAGTTTATAGGGATAGTAAGATAAGAAATATGGTCTCCGGCAAAGCTCCCGGGAGGAAGATAAAACAGGGTTGGGATAGAAGGCCTTAAGACCTGGGCGGGTCTTTCTCTTTTTGCCTGTACTCAACCAGACAGAGTCGGGATAGTAGGCAAAAGGGAGTATATCACTAACCTGGTCCCAGTTGGAAATGGTGACGAGGGGATGAGAGCCATCGGGCAGGCAGGCATGGAAAACAAAATCCTCAAAATATGCCAGAACCCAGGGACGCAATTTATGGCCGTAGAAAAGCTGGCGGCGGTGCAGGTATTCAAGGCGTACTATCATGTGCGAAAGTGTTAGAGTTAAACGCAACGGATCTATACTAAGTCTATTAGTATAGATTGTAACCGGCTGACTGTTAAGCTGTATTAATTCAGGCTTGTATAAACAAAAGTATTAAGTTAAATTTACGCGTAAAAGTACATATTATTTATTAAATTCACCAGGCATGAAAACTGACAGGTATCGAGACCGGACGTCTCAGAAAGGGAAACGTTTTACAGCCGACTACATTCCATACGATAAGGCAACCCTGAAAGGCAACGAGCTGCTATATGGAGAGTCCCAGCCTATCATAGGCTTTTATATTATCTTTTCAATAAATACCGGCCTGCGGGTGAGTGATGTAATGGCCCGCCGGCATTCGGACCTGACGGGCCTGCGCGCGGGAGAATACCTGCAGGTAACCGAAAGTAAAACCGGGAAGCTCCGGGAGATCCAGGTTAACCAGAGTGTCATCGAGGCATACAAACACCTTACATATAAGCTGCAGGGCAGGTACTCTCCCGGTGACTTTATTTTCAGGAGCCGGAAAGGTACAGTATATGCAACCGAGAGTCTGAACGCGATACTTAAAAAGGTATTTGCCGGCTATGCCCCTCACATAAGCACTCACTCACTCCGGAAATCATTCGGCCGGCATGTTTACGAAATAAATGGCCGCTCCGAGGATTCGCTGATCAAGCTGAGTGAACTATTCCGGCATACCTGCATGGCCGTAACAAGGCGGTATTTAGGGATCCGGCGCGAGGAGCTCGGAAGCATTTACATGAATTTATGAGACAACCACGGTAAGTAAGCCTTATATCCTTGTCCTTAGACTTTTTGCAGGATTTTGACTGCTCAGCTGCAGGCGGTAGCCCCCCCCCGGAGCCGGCCCATCAAAAGCCAGGGCGAACGGGGGGGGGCGCTCTCTTACACGCGAAGCAGACTGGCCCGTTGTAACATTTGGTATCCTTTAGCCCCTGGGGCGGCCTTGCGGCTCTTTGACCTCGGTCGTTACTTCCTTGACAAGTCGCGGGTTGCCGGCTTAACGGCAGAGCCCGCACTAATTATTCGCGAAATAACCACCGGTTACAACCGGGCATGAGACCTTATTAGTATCCTTTTTGTTTGACCGGTATGGAGGTTTGAACCGGGAGATCTCACGTGTATGTAAAAAAAGAAAACCTCACCTGCGATCCACAGAATCACAAATGAGGCTTTTTTTTACACGGTAAAGGTTACCATGTAAAAATATCTTTAGTTACTATCTGTGGTAGCGAGTTGATGTTTCAAAGAACGGAATAGAACTTCGCAGACCAGGTACGGCAAAAAACCGTCAAGGCCGGTGGTAGGATTTTCTCGTTATGAGGGACAATGATACTTACCACAAAATTCCACTTTGGTACGATTAAAAGTTACTAAAGGCCATTAGATCGCCTTAAAATACTTCCATTTCAATTCCACTATGGTACAATTAGAAGGAAGAAACAAACCCGGGCCTTACTCATCTCCGGTAGGACCCGGGTGCAACGTGAAAAACCTATAAAAACATTTACATGACAGTACCTGGCCTGCCCAACTTACAAACAGACCAGGGCAGTATCACAGTCCACGCCCGGGCAACTCACCGGTTGCATCCCTGCAGAGCCGGATCGAATCCCGAACGTGGGAGCAAAGATAAAGGTTATTTTAAACTTTCTTGTAGGGGGATCCTCGCAACGTTTCTAAGGGACTTTAGTAAAAAAGGGTAGGTAGGTGGCCACGACAGCACCTACCCCCCCCTGGTCAATCCTGGAATACTCCTGGCAGAGTAATTCCAGAGGTTTCTGTTTTTACATACATCAGCAAAGGTAAAAAAACGATCGGTGATGTGAAACATGTCAAGTAACATGCGCGATTATGTCAAGTAACATGCGCGTGGAAAAAATTTGAATTGTTAATAACTTTCTGCCGGCAGCTGCGAAAACTCACTGCAGGCTCACCGGCTAACTGCCTGCCGGCACAATGAAAAACTGGCGGGTCATAGACGGAACAGGCAGCCGGCCGGTGAGCCTCAGGTGAGCGCACAGCTCGCCCATGGAACAGCAGGCCAACCGGTCTACTTCCCTACTGGGGGGCGTAGGAGCTTGTGTGATGCACGATGCTATTTTACATAATGTAATTTGCGGACACCAGGTGGCTTGAGTGCGGTGGGGATTTTAAGTGTACGCGAATATCACATTATGTAAAT
>JAUVYQ010000208.1 GCA_030603035.1 Phycisphaerae bacterium
CGGATCTACAAAAAGGAGTAACGCTATGTTTAAGGAAGTATGGTTTTGCCGATGGTGCGGAAAAGTCTACAAACCACACCAAAAGACCGAAAGAGATAGTTTCTGTAGTGCGGCCCATAAAATGGCCCACCACAGAGCATATAAAAAGTACGTTACAAGCCTGGTTAGATATCAACCCACGTTGAGGAGCTCCAGAGTAACGAAGAAAAAGAAGAAATAATTGGCCTGGATCACAATCTTGCAAGGTCTTGAATCATGACGATTCGCACAGCCAGACCGTATGCAGCCAAAGCGATTGTTGAACATGAATTCGCTACCGATCACCTCAACATCTTCGTAACGTTTCGCTTCACGATGGACCAGGCCGTCAAGCCGGCACACAATCTTTGGATCTGTGAAGTCGATGCCATCGCCAAGGCCGTAACCGTTTCCGCCTGGCAGGACGCCTGGACACTTCTGCTCACAGTGCCGGATGTAGTGGTACTGCCCGACCGGGTAACACTTGAGTACGATGGACCCAGTGAGGATCTACGAATCACCTGGGAGAAACAATGGGAGCCCTGGGGAGCGATCGTATCTGTCGAGCTGCCGCCGGTCAGCACAACCAGGACCTTCACCACCGGACCAGCTGCTCAGGACGATGTCGATGTCTCGAACGTCAATATCCTTTTTCTCGATGCGACCGCCAACGATATAACCATAGGCGGTTTTGTCGGCGGCATCAATGGCCAGGTACTTCACATCGCCAAAGTCGATGAATCCGCCAACGATGTTACACTCGAAGACCATGAAGGAGGTGGAAACCAGGACATCCACCTGCACGCCGAGGGCGATGAAACCCTCGTCAACGAACATGGTGGATGGGTCCTTGCGTGTGATGGTGATGACTGGTATGATACTTCACACGCAAAACACGTTTAACGAAAGGAGTAATCATGGAGCTCGGATCAGACTTTATAAAATGGTTTCACTTTATTATGGCAATCGTCAAGCTTATGATCAAGGTCTTCGGTACATCAGATGAGAAGACCAAAGAGGATGAATTCACCAACAACCACGATCACGACTGTCAAAGAGTCATTGACAGTGCTTAAGGTCCTTGCAGTTCAAAGCCCTGAGCCGGGAGGCCGCCTTATCCTCCGAGGCGGCCTCAGCTCATTAATTGACCCTGCTGATCTGCTATGGGCAAAACAATATCACTGGTTCGTCAAACGCTCTCACAACGTCCCCTATATTGTTCGTAAGGTCCGCCGTAATGGTCATGAACACTTAATCAGGTTACATCGAGAAATTATGCAGTGCCCAAAAGGTATGGAAGTACACCACATTTTCCACGACACCTTCGACAATCGCCGAGCCAGGCTCTTTAACTGCACAAAAAAAACCCACGCCCAATTAAGATTTGTGTCGGAGTAACAAAATGAAAAAATACTTTTGGAAAACTCTCGTCGAAATAGAAGCCGAAAATGAAACTGATGCCGCCTCCAAGCTATCAGACATGGACTCATCTGATATGCTATGGGAAATTGACGACATTGTAGAAGATTGACAAAATGGAAAAGATTTTTCCAACCGTTCTGATGTGTCTGATGTCCACATCATCAGTTATATATTTCTGCTCAGCAGATTGGCGTAAAGGTCTGTACTGGTTTGCGGCCGCGATGATCACTTTCGTCGTAACATACTGATTTGGAGTAAAGAAAAATGGCAATGGTCCGATTTGGCGAAGGCATTATCGAGATGGAAGGCAAGCTCGGAGGCGGTTACTACCGTTTCGACTGGTGCCGCCAGCACATTCAGGTAATGCCCCGGGTTTGCTATATCGCCACCCCGGCCAGAATACTTGTAACGAAACGCTTTCAAAGTGTGCTGAACTATCTCAAACAATACCCATTGACCCAACATCAAATCGAGCTCTGGGATGTATACTCTCGAGCCCACCCACACACATCGCCCAAAGGCATGGTTTACATATGGCCGTGGAGAGTAATGTTTTTCTCCGTGAACCTTATCGCCCTGCGAGAAGGCCTCCCCATTTACCGCAAACCACCCAAGGGGGAATTTCCACCGCCAGATTGAGAAGAAAACGAGGGGACCCACCCGATACAGAAGAACAGACCTCGAATCGAGGTCTGTACTGTATCTAATATATATATACACATTAAAATATACTACTTTAACGTATATACCATACAAAGAACTAAACATACACATACAAAGATCTGAATATACACATACAAAGATCTGAATATTTACATCAATTCTTTTTTTCTTTGTTTTTATTTTTCTCGACCATCATTTTTTTTTCGTTTTATTTTTTCTCAAACACCATTTTTTTTACATCCTTGAATCATTTCTTTTTCATTTTTATTGTTCATCAGTTATCATTTTCGAATATGATTTAAGTGTTTTTTTGGTTCATCCGGTGTAGTTCAAAACCGAGGGTTCATACGACAATATGTGCATATCCTCTGTCTAAAATTCGTACTTATCACCCAACCCACCCACCCAGTGAAGGCTACATCTGCGCAGTAAGCTTCAAGTGATGGCGCATATTAAGGGTAGAGTTATATACGTGATGGCCGTACTTATGGCCGGGGACTTACTGTACGTGATGGCCGTCGCTAAGACCGAGAACTCATCATCCGTGATGGCCGAACATTAGGCCGGGGACTTGTAGTATTGAAGTGATGGTGCTTGTAAGGTACTGACTTTGCTTACAGGTGGTATCTGGGAATCCACTGTCCAACCAAAAAGAAAATTCCATCGTACCTTTTGCTTATTCTTTTTCTATTGCCCACCCACCCGTTCGCTCACCGCTCACACCCGAATAGAGTCGAAGCGACTCTCTTTTTACGCGCTACGCAAACAAACCACGATAACCCGAAAGTCCGGTTCGCAAACCCCGAACGAAACCCACGACGCCGGACAAACGAACAAAGTTCGTCTGTCCGCCCGCTATTCGCGGGTGCGCAGTCGTAGCAGGGTTTCGTCCGGGGTGCTCCGGCCTTGACGGGTTCCTGTGGTTTGTTTGCTCCGCTTATGTCCCCCTGCCCGCCTGTTCGCCAGGGCAGGGGGACATCAATAGATGTTCGCTAGGGCTCACGAGGAGTAGTCTGATTCCGCTTGCAACAAATTCGGCCGCAAGTTTTGCCTTGGTTTTTCTCCCTCAAACTCCCACTTTTCCGAGGCCATTCAAAATAAGGATGAGGGGATTTTTATCTTGAGGGAGACAAACCCATCAAAACACTTACTAAATTTCCATTCACCCACCCTGCCAAAGCAGAGCTTCATCAGTGTCCCCCCTCTGGAAATTTGCCGAATTTGAATGCACTTATGATTTTTTTTGGACCCGGACCCCCAAAAAAAACCATAAGCCGCGGAAACAACGTACATTCGCTCCGCCGGTGGCGTTTCGCTCATTGACTCGCTCGCGGCAGGTGCCGCATCGCCCAAAGCTGTGCTACGCAAAGACCAACCCCGCAATCTGCTTTCGCCGGGGGCTGGTATTTACTCGCTCCGCATACAGGGCCGATCTTGATTTTTCTGGCCCTGGGGTACAGGTCACCTTGACTTTGGCGAT